>NZ_JBFWIX010000010.1:0-135240 GCF_050253495.1 Acidocella sp. | reverse complement strand
AATCCAAAGCCGTTCAGATGGACCAAGAGCGCCGACGATATCCTCGCCTCAATTCAACGCTTCTGCCTGCGGTCCCTCACAAAAATGCCCAAAATGAAGACAAATTCCGAATCAGGACACTAGCTTATCTTGTCAGCCGGATGACGAACCGGGAACCCAAGGCGTCACTCACTCGTGGCGGCCTTTCCTCCTTTGCCTTGCGGCGGTTGCAGGAATTCGTCGCCACGCACTTGGCCCAGCCGGTCTCCATCGCAGACATGGCGGCTTGTGTCGGCCTCAGCTCCTATCATTTCGCACGCGCGTTCAAACGCTCCACGGGGGAAAGCCCGCATGCCTACATACTGCGCCAACGCATCGCCACGGCAAAAACGGCGCTGACCGCCGGGCGATCCCTTGCCGAAACAGCCGCGCTTTGCGGCTTCAGCAGCCAGAGCCATTTTACCGAGCGCTTCCGAGTTCAAACCGGCATCACACCGGGTCAATTCCGGCGCTGCGGTTAGACCAGCACGATCATGGCAACAAACAGCCTTTCAGATCAGCCAACCAACCGCGCCCCAATCAAAAACTCCACATTCCCCTCCGGCCCTTTAATCGGGCTCGGCGTGATCCCCAACACTTCCCACCCCGGCATCCCGGTAAACCAGCCTTCTATCCGCGCGCATACCTCCTCATGCACGGCGGTATCGCGCACCACCCCACCTTTGCCCACCTGCTCTGGCCCCGCCTCGAATTGAGGTTTGATCAACGTCACCGCAAACGCCCCTGGCGCGCACAAGGCCAGCCCGGCGGGCAGCACCGTCCGCAGGCCGATGAAGCTCGCATCGCACACCAAGGCCCCTATCGGCTCGGGAATCATCTCAGCCGTCAAATGCCGGGCATTGGTCTTTTCCAGTACCACCACCCGCGGGTCAGAGCGCAGCTTCCAGGCCAACTGCCCATGCCCCACATCCACCGCGTAAACCTTCGCCGCGCCATTGGTTAACAGCACATCGGTAAACCCACCGGTGGAGGCCCCCACATCCAGACAAATCCGCCCCGCCGGATCCAACCCAAAATGAGAAAGCCCATGCGCCAGCTTCATCCCGCCGCGCGAAACCCAAGGGTGCTCCTGCCCCTTTACCGAAAGCCGCGCATCCTCGGGCAGCATATCCCCGGCCTTCGCCACCCGCGCCGTGCCCGCATAAACCAGCCCCGCCATGATCAAGGCCTGGGCCTTGGCGCGGGATTCCACCAAGCCGCGCGCCACCAGCATCACATCCACACGCTGCTTGGCCATTATTTGGTATCCCCGGGCATGGCTTTGAATCTGTACGGGCTGGCGCTCGTCGTCTCCGGGCTCAACGCCAAGCGATGCGCGATCGGCGGAAACGCCCGCGAGCGGCAATCCTGCCGCTCGCATAACCGGCAGGACAATCCAATTCCCACCGCCGCCGCGGCCAAATCCAGCCCATCCCCATACACGATCTCCTTCGCGTGTGAGATGTCGCACCCCATGGCAATGACCCGCACGGGTGGTGGCTCTCCCCAACGCGCCGGACGACCGGCTATGGCGCGGGCAAAGCACAGAAAAGTCTCAGTGGCGGAAAGCTGTGCCACCTGCACCCTGATCGTCCCAGGCGTGGCAAAGGCCGAATGCGCCACCCAACGCGGGCAGGTGCCACCATACCTCATAAAGGGAAAACCAGCGGCGGAAAAACGCTTGCTTACATTTCCCGCTGGATCCACCCGCAGGAAGAAGAACGGCACCCCCCGTATCCCGGCCCGCTGCATCGAGGATAAACGATGGCAGGCCTGCTCATAGGAAACACCAAACCGCGCCGCCAACGCATCCACATCGTACCGCAGTTCCCGGGCCGCGCTCAGGAACAGCTCATAAGGCATCATCAGCGCCCCGGCGATATAGTTGAGCAGCCCGATCCGCAGCAACTCAGCGGCATCCTTCGTCGTCGGTTCCGCACGCTTCACGATAGCCTCAACCGGCGCGCGGGCCTCCAGCAACGCAAGCTGAAACGCCATTTGAAACCCCCGGCTTTCGCGAGGCAGATCCTCCGAGAGGGTTAACATCCTGTTGGCCGCGTCGAAGACACGTAAAGCCCCGGGCAGCGGTTGCACACTCACCACCAGCCCATGCTGACGCCGCAGCCGCTCCGCCAGCGCGTGGCTGGAGCCGACAGCCGCCACATCCAGTGCCTTGCCAATCGCCTCCGCCGCGTCCTCCAGCGCTGGAAAATGATTTTCGTGCGCATGGAAAAAATCCCGCACCTCCTCGTTCGGCAGCAAAATCTTGCGCCCCGAGGGCAGCGTGATCCCCGCCCCCTCCTCACGCGCGCCAGCCAAGGCACGATGTAGCACCAGCACCGCCCGGGCCGCATTGGGCGCGGCCGCCAAGGCTTGGATCTCGCTTTCCGGAACCGGCTCCATGGCAAGCTGCGGGTCGGAGAACACTTCCCGCAAGGAAACCTCGAACTCCCTCTCCTGAACACCGGACAGCGCCGCCAGATCGACCTTCAGAATCTCCGTCAGCTTGAACAGCAAGGACGCGGTGACATTCCGCTGGTCATGCTCCACAAGGTTCAAATAAGATGTTGAAATACCAAGTTTTTGTGCAAAGCCCTGTTGGGTGAAGCCTTGCTCCATCCGCAAGCGCCGGATGGTCTTGCCGATCATGATTTTTGACATGTTTTACAAATCGCAAAATTTTACAGTAAAGTCACGCACTGATTTCATCGAATCTTTTTAAATTCCGCTAGTCTCTGCCGGTCGATGTAAATAGTTTCACTTACATCTTCACCGCGCGGCAATCCTCTCCATGCACCTTCCCCCGCCGCGTTGGTGAAGGCCCTGATCAACAAGGAGTGTCACCATGCGTAACCAGACAACCCCCAGCTTCTCCCCCGACGGTCTTGGCGGGAACGGCGTGGTGGTGGCGCGTGACGCCCGCACCAGCGGCCGCTCATCCCACCCCGCCCCCACCCATCGCCGCGCGGAGTCTTCTCATGATCACAATGCTGATTTTGACAATTACGATGACGGTTTGGTCCATGGTCATTTCTGGGCCATGTCCTCGACCGTTCGCTAAATGCGTTAAATGCCGGGTTTAGGGAGGCACGGCAGATCCCGGGCATGGTATATGCCCGGGATTTTTCATTTCTCTTCCAGCCAACCCGCCTGACTTGGCAAACACCGCGCTTGGGTGTGAAATTCCCCCATGTCAGCGCGGCCCTTTCTCCTCACGCCGGATCTACTGCTCCGCGCCTACCGGCTGGGACTGTTCCCCATGGCCGAAACCCGGGCGAGCCCCACCCTGCACTGGCTGGACCCCGAGGCACGCGGCGTGCTGCCCCTGCATGGCTTTCACATCTCCCACAGCCTGATGAAGACGCTGCGCGGCAACCGTTTCACCATCACGGCGGACGCGGATTTTCCGGGCACGATCGCCGCCTGCGCCGCCGCCAGAGCTAACCGGCCGGAAACCTGGATCAATCACGAAATCGAAATATTGTTCACGGAATTACACCGGCTTGGTTTCGCACACAGCGTTGAGACCTGGGAAAACGGCCAGTTGGTCGGCGGGCTATATGGCGCGGCCCTGGGCGGTGCCTTCTTCGGGGAAAGCATGTTCTCCATCGCCACGAATGCCTCGAAAGTAGCATTGGCCCATCTTGTCGCCCGGCTGCGACTGGGCGGCTATACATTGCTGGACACGCAATTCATCACCTCTCATCTTGCCCGGTTCGGCGCCATCGAAGTGCCCCGGGGCACTTACCACACCATGCTGGCCGAGGCGGTCGAACAGCCAGCCCGCTTTCCACCCCGCCCCGATGCCGCCGCATTGCTGCGCGAATTTGAAGCCATGCGAACAGAAGCCCCCTGAGGAGGTTCCATGAAGCGTTTTCTACTCACCGCCCTGACGGTGCTCACACCGGCGCTGGCGCAAGCCGCCCCCGCCTTTTTGCCCACACGGGATGTGGCTGTGCAATACACTCTTTCCAGCCCCGGCCAGACAGCGCAAAATTTCCAGCTTAGCTACGACGCCGCCTCGCAGCTTGCCCGGGTGGACAGTCCCAACGGCTATTATGTACTGGCCAACCTGCCCGCCGGGCAGGCACAAATGGTGGTGCCCGCCTTGCACGCCATTATCCAGGCCCCGGATTTCTCCAACCTCACAACGGAGATCTATCAGGCCGAAAACGCCAATTTCACTCCACTCGGCACCGGGCATTATGCCGGGCTGGATTGCCGAAAATACCGGGTGACGGACAAAAACGGCTCCGCCATCGCCTGTCTCACGCCGGATGGGGTGATCCTGCATTTCACTGGACAGGACGCCAAGGGCACCGCGGAACTGACCGCCACCTCCGTCAGCTATACGCCGCAACCGCAAGAGCGCTTCACCGCCCCCGCCGGCTTCGCCCCTCTCAATTTGCCCCCCGGCGCGTTGAAAGCCTTGTTGCAGCCCCCTCAGTGAAGAATCAGGTGGTGTCTTTATTTTAAGCGAAGAGGCCGAGCCTTCATCTATTTTGCCTAAAATATCACCTTAAATGTGGGGGAAATTTTTCCTAAAGGTCTGATTTTTACAAAATCGTCTTTGGCACGGCCATTGCTTACTGTCTAACAAAGGCCGCTAGGGTTCCGGCCGGATGATTGTCCGGTGTCTGGTCCGAGAGCGGCGGTCATACGGGAGACATCCGTATGATGCACGGCGGGACAAAAGCCCGGGAGAGCATGGATGCGTGGGGATACGCATCGGCTCTCTTAGTATCCCTCGCATCGCTGAAGACTGGTTGTTCAACGATGGAGGTTTATCTTGAATCTGACACGCAAGACGTTTCTGCAATCCAGCGCGGGTCTGGCCGCCGCCGCCATGGCGCCCGCCCTGCCCGCCCAAGCGGCCACGAAGAAGAAATTCACCCTGGCCTGGACCGTCTATGTCGGCTGGATGCCGTGGCCCTGGGCGGCGCAGAACGGCATCGTGAAAAAATGGGCCGATAAATACGGAATCGAAATCGATGTGGTGCAGGTCAGCGATTATGCCACCTCCATAAATCAATACACATCCGGTATGTTCGATGCGCTGACCATCACCAATATGGACACGCTGGCCGTGCCGGCCGTGGGCGGCGTTGACTCCACCTCCATCATCACCGGCGACTACTCAAACGGCAACGATGCCGTCATCCTGAAGGACAAGACGAAATTCGAGGACATCAAGGGGCAAAAGGTCAATATCGTCCAATATTCCGTCTCCCAATATCTGCTGGATCGCGGCCTGCAGATGCACGGCATGACCGAGCGCGACGTAAGGCTCGTCAACACCTCGGACGCTGACATGGCCGCCGCCTTCCTCACGCCGGAGGTCACCGCCGTCGTTACCTGGAATCCGATCGTCGAACAGATCGACGCCGACAAGGACGCCCATAACGTCTTCAATTCCTCGCATATCCCCGGTGAGATTCTCGATCTCGTCATCGTCAACACCCAAACACTGGACTCCAACCCGGATTTCGCCAAGGCGCTTTGCGGCATCTGGTACGAGACGCTGGGAATCATGCTGGCCGACACACCGGAAGCCAAGAAAGCGCAAACCCAGATGGGCCAGCTTTCCGGCACCGATTACGCGGGATTCGCCAGCCAGCTTAAAACCACGCACCTGTTCTCCAATCCCGAGAAGGCCGCGGACTTCACCAAGGGGTCTCAGTTGATCGCCACCATGGATCATGTGCGGCAATTCCTGTTCGCCTGGGGCATGATGGGCCAGGGCGCCACCTCGCCCAACGTTGTCGGCATCGAATTCCCTGGAGGCCATGTCCTAGGCGATGCCAAAAACGTGAAATTCCGGTTCGATGCCAAATATATGGCCATGGCCGCCACACACCAGCTCTGATGCGCCTCATCAACCTGCATCCTGGCAAGCGGGGATCTCAGATCCTCGCTGTCCTGCCCTTCGCGCTGCTGGTTGTGGTCTATCTGGCCGCCTCGGCGGCCAGGCACGCGGCCAACACAAGCGACAAGCTGCTACCGACCCTGTCACAAATGGCGGCGGCCATGAAAATGATGGCCTTCACACAGGACATGGCCACGGGCCAATATTTGCTCTGGAGCGATACGCTCGCCAGCCTCACGCGGCTGGTCGAGGGATTGGCCATCTCTGTCGCCATCTCCTTCGTCATCGGCATCGCGGTGGGCATGGTGCCTTATCTGCGCAAGCTGCTGGTACCCTTCATCGCGGCATTCTCCATGGTGCCACCTCTTGCCATCCTGCCCATTCTCTTCATCATCGCGGGTATCGGCGAGACCGCGAAAGTCACGCTCATCGTCATCGGCACAGCTCCCTTCATCGTCCGGGACCTGATCCTGCGCGTGGAAGAATTGCCCTTGGCGCAACTTATCAAGGCGCAGACGCTTGGCGCCACCTCCTGGCAGATCGCGCTGCGGGTCGTCATGCCGCAAATGCTCCCGCGACTGATCGACGCGCTGCGCCTTTCCCTAGGCCCGGCTTGGCTCTATCTGATCTCCGCCGAGGCCATCGCCGCGCAGGATGGGCTGGGTTACCGCATCTTCCTGGTCCGCCGCTATTTCGCGATGAACATCATCATCCCTTATGTCATCTGGATCACGCTGCTGGCCTTCCTGTTCGACATCGCGCTGCGTCTCATCCAGCGTTATGCCTTTCCCTGGTTCGCGGGGGCCAAATCCCAATGAGTCTCATTGAGATCAAAGATCTCTGGCAGATCTACGACAGCCGCGTCGTACTGGAAAAGATCAATCTCAACATCGTGGAAAACAGCTTCGTCTCCATTGTCGGTCCGTCCGGCTGCGGCAAAACCACGCTGTTGCGCATGCTGATGAGTGAGGAGTTCTGCACACGCGGCACCATCACCTTCGACGGCGCCCCCCTGGCGAAAGAACCCACGCTGGAACGCGGTGTGGTGTTCCAGCGCTATTCCGTGTTCCCACATCTCACGGTGCTGGACAATGTGCTGTTGCCGATGGAGCTGAAATCCTCACGCCTGCTCGGCAAGATCTTTGGCCCGAAACGCTACGCGATGAAGGAGGAAGCCCGCGCCATGCTCGACCATGTCGGGCTGCTGCGATCGGCCACACTCTATCCCGCGCAGCTTTCCGGCGGCATGCAGCAACGCCTGGCCCTGGCGCAGGCACTCATCGCCAAACCACGTGTCCTGCTGTTGGACGAACCATTTTCCGCGCTCGATCCTGGCACCCGCGCCGATATTCACGTACTCACCAAACGCCTCTGGGATGAGACGAAAATGACCGTGGTCATGGTCACGCACGACATTTCCGAGGCTTTCCGCCTTGGCACACGCGTGATCGTTCTCGAACGCCCCATGGCCGACGACCCCACCAAGGGTGCCCGCATCACCCACGACATTCCGGTGCATCCACGCGCCAAGACCAAAACAGGAGCTCCCTGATGCTTGATCTCGACAAGCTGACCCCCGCGCAATACCGCGAACGCTACGAAGCCTTGCAGGAGGCCGCCCGCGCCCGCGCCGCCAGCACCAAACCGGAAGCGACCTTCGCCGACATCAAACCAGAAGATATTTTCCTGGAAGATGCCATTCCCCCCGGCTGGTATGTCAATCTCCGCCTCCAACGCGGCGCCGCGTTGCGCATCGCCAACCCATCCGGCACGCCCGGCGCGGCTTTCTTCATGTGGAACGCGGCGGATATGTCGGAGCGTTTCAACGCCGGCGACACCACCAAGCTGCAATGGACCACCAACCTCACCACCGGGCGCGTGCTGTTCTCGGACATGGGCCGCGTGCTCGCCTCCATCGTGGTGGATACAGGAGCCGGGCATGACAGCATCATCGGCCCCAATGGTCCCGCACAGACACAAACCCGCAACGGGCGCGACAACCTACGCAGCGGCGCCGCCAAATTCGGCCTGTCCCGGCGCGATGTCGCCCCCGCTCTCTCACTCTTCTCTCCCGTCGGGGTGGACGGGCAAGGCGTGATGCGCTGGCGCGGCAACCCGCCTCCGGGCGCCATGGTGGAACTGCGCGCGGAAATGGATCTGCTCATTGTCCTCTCCAACACCCCGCACGCGCTCAGCCCCGTGCAGCAGGCCACCGGCCCCATCTCCTACATCGCCTGGCATGCCCCGACCGCCAGTGCCAACGATCTCTGCCGCCACTTCACCGAGGAAGCCGCCCGCGGTTTCATCAATAACGACCGGTATTTCGCAAAATGACCATCATTTCAGACATTCATGTCCCCGCCCGCGCCCCTTATTCCGCAGTACTGAAGAAGGGCCAAACCATCCGCATCGTCGACCTGCAAAGCCAGCAGGCCGTGGATGCGCTGTTCTATAATGCCCAGGACACGACAGAGCGCTATTCCGCCCAGGATACGTTGGCCGCGCAAGCCGCCCAGGATGGACGTTATGATCTCACCACGGGTTCAGTTCTGCTTTCCAACGAAGGCCGGGCAATGTTGAAAATCACAGCCGATACTTGTGGATTTCACGACACTTGCGCGGGTGCCTGTTCCTGCGAAAGCAACACCGTGCGTTTTGGGCATGAGACGCGCTTCATGCACTCCTGCCGGGAGAATTTCATCGCCGAGCTGGGCAAATACGGCATGAGCAAGCGCGATCTTGTCTCCAACGTCAATTTTTTCATGAATGTTCCCATCCGCCCGAACGGCGAGCTCACGGTGGATGACGGCGTCTCCGACCCGGGCGGGTATGTGGAATTGCGGGCGGAAATGGATGTGCTGGTGCTCATCTCCAACTGCCCGCAGGTGAACAACCCTTGCAATGGTTTTACCCCCACACCCATCCAAATCATCATCAGCGAATAAACCCGGTATGTTCAGCAAAGTTCTCATCGCCAATCGCGGCGAAATTCTGGGCCGCGTCTGCCGCACATTGCGGGATATGGGCATCGGATCCGTGGCCATCTATTCCGATGCGGACCGTTTCTCTCCCACCGTTCTGGCGGCGGATAAGGCACTGCGCATCGGCCCAGCCCCGGCGGCGGAGAGCTATCTGAACATCGATGCCATCATCAAGGCCTGCCGGGAAACCGGTGCGGAAGCCGTGCATCCCGGCTATGGGTTTCTCTCGGAGCGCGTGGAGTTCGCCGAACGTCTGGCGGCGGCGGGCATCAAATTCATCGGCCCCCGGCCAGAGCATTTGCGGGATTTCGGACTGAAGCACACGGCCCGCGACCTCGCGCAAAAAGCGGGCGTGCCCATGCTGCCCGGCACAGGCGTGCTGTCAACACGCACGGAGGCCTTGGCCGAAGCCACCCGCATCACCTACCCGGTCATGCTGAAAAGCAGTGCCGGCGGCGGTGGCATCGGCATGGTGCTTTGCCATGACGATGAAGAGTTGGCCGACAAATATGACAGCATCGCCCGGCTCGCCGCCAACAATTTTGGCAATGCGGCCTTGTTTCTGGAAAAATACGTCGCCCGCGCCCGCCATGTGGAGGTGCAGATTTTTGGCGATGGCAAGGGCGGCGTGGTGGCGTTGGGGGCCCGCGATTGCTCGCTCCAGCGCCGCAACCAGAAAGTGGTGGAAGAAACCCCCGCACCGAATTTACCGGATGCCACGCTGGCGGCGATGCAGGAGGCCGCCATCGCGCTTGCATCCTCCGTGCAGTATGAATCCGCGGGCACGGTCGAGTTTGTTTATGACGCCGAGGCGCGGGCATTCTATTTTCTGGAAGTGAATACCCGCCTGCAGGTCGAACATGGCGTGACCGAGGAGGTTTACGGCGTCGATCTCGTGCGCTGGATGATCGAGCAAGCCGCAGACAACTTCACTCTCCCCACGCAAGACTCCTTGAAGCCTCAAGGAGCGGCCGTGGAAGTTCGCATCTATGCGGAAAATCCCGGCAATAATTTCGCCCCCTCCAGTGGCACCCTCACCGCCTTCAACCCCGGCCCTGGCCTGCGCGTGGATACATGGGTGGAAACCGGCACGGAGGTCTCCGCTTTTTATGACCCGATGCTGGCGAAATTCATCGCCACCGGCGCCACCCGTGCAGAGGCTCTGGAAAATCTGCGAATCAACCTGGCGCGAAGCGAGATTTTTGGAATCGAGACAAATCTCGATTATCTGCAAGATGTTCTCGCCCTACCCGAATTCACGGCAGGCGAGATGACCACCCGGAGCTTGGCGAATTTCACTTTCACGCCCTTGGCGGCGGAGGTGATGGACCCCGGCGCGCAATCCAGCCTGCAAAGCCTGCCAGGACGCCTGGGCTATTGGGAAGTCGGCATCCCCCCCAGCGGGCCGATGGACGATCTACACCATGGCCATGCCAACGCCCTGCTCGGCAACACATATGATGCCATTACGCTGGAGCTGACCCATACCGGCCCCACATTGCGTTTCCTGGCGGATACGCTCATTGCGCTCTCCGGCGCGCGGATGCCGGCCCTGCTGGATGAAACACCCATTCCCTACCATCGACCCGTGCGGATAAAGGCTGGACAGATACTGGAGCTGGGCATGATCGAGGGCCCCGGCCAACGCGCCTATCTCGCCATATCCGGCGGTTTCCGCGCCCCGCTTTATCTCGGCAGCACCGCCACCTTCACCCTGGGCGGCTTTGGCGGCAACACGGGTCACGCCTTGCGCGCTGGCGATACGCTGCGTTTCAATCCGCCCACCCCGCCCCCTGAAACCCAGCCCGAAACGCCCCCCATCCTCACCCACGACTGGCATCTCACCGTTCGTTACGGCCCCCACGGCGCCCCTGATTTCTTCACGAACGAAGATATTTCGGCAATCTTCACCTCCATCTATGAGGTTCACCACAACTCCGCCCGCACCGGCGTGCGTCTCATCGGCCCCAAACCAAAATGGGCCAGGCGGGATGGCGGCGAGGCCGGCCTGCACCCCTCCAACATCCATGATAACGCCTATGCCGTCGGCGCCATCGATTTCACGGGAGACATGCCGATTCTACTGGGACCGGACGGCCCTTCGCTCGGCGGCTTCGTCTGCCCGGCCGTGGTGACAAAGGAAGATCTCTGGAAGCTTGGCCAGCTCAAACCCGGCGACAAAATCCGCTTCCAACGCGGGGATCATGCCCCGGCCATCATCTCCACCCATAAGGAGCGCGCGGGGGATATTGTCGTCCGCCGCGCGGGCGATGAGGATATCCTCATCGAATTCGGCGAGATGAAGCTGGATTTCGAGCTGCGCCTGCGCGCCCAGGCGCTGCGGGACGCGCTGGAGGCCGCGAAACTGAAAGGCGTGGTGGACCTCACCCCCGGCATCCGCTCCCTGCAGGTACATTTTGATTCCACCGAGACCACACCGGCAAAGATGCTGGCGGCGATGGAAGAGATCATCCCCACCCTGCCGGCACCGGAGGAGATGGAGGTGAAGGCGCGCACGATCCATCTGCCGCTCTCCTGGAATGACAGCCAGATCCGCCTCGCCATGCGGAAATATCAGGAAACCACGCGCCCCAACGCGCCCTGGTGCCCGGATAATATCGAGTTCATCCGCCGCATCAACGGGCTGGAAAGCATCGAAGCGGTCAAGCGGCTTATCTTCGACGCCTCCTACGTCGTGCTCGGACTGGGCGATGTCTATCTCGGCGCGCCCGTCGCCACGCCGTACGACCCACGCCACCGGCTGGTGACCACAAAATACAACCCCGCCCGGCCCTGGACACCACAAAATGCCGTCGGCATCGGCGGGGCCTATATGTGCGTCTATGGCATGGAAGGCCCCGGCGGCTACCAGCTTTTCGGGCGGACCATCCAGGTCTGGAACACGCATCGCCAAACCCCACCCTTCGAGCCGGGAAAACCCTGGCTGCTGCGGCATTTCGACCGGATCCGCTTCACGGAAGTCTCCGAACAGGAACTTCTGGAAGCCCGCGACGCCTTCCCTCACGGCAAATACCCGCTGCGCATCGAGGAAAGCCATTTCTCCCTGCGCGAATACCAGTCCTTCTGCGCCGAAAACGCCGAAAGCATCTCTGCCTTCCAGGCCACCCAGCGCGCCGCTTTCGCCGCCGAGCGTGAAGACTGGGTTACCAAGGGGCTGAACAGCTTCGAGGAGCCGGACATCGCTCCAGCACCGGAGGAAACCCCTCTGCCCCCAGGCAGCCGCGCCATCGCCGCTCCCGTGCCCGGCAGCATCTGGCAAATTCTCACCAAACCCGGCGCCATTGTGCAACGCGGGGATGTGGTGATGATCCTGGAATCCATGAAGATGGAAGTGCGTGTGCTGGCCACCGCCTCAGGGCGCATCACCTCGCTCGGCGCCGCGCCTGGCCAGGCCGTCCGTGCCGGACAACGCCTTGGCGTGATCACCACAGAGACGAATTGATGGAAAATGAACCGATGATCCCGGCGCTTTTGGAATTCTCCGCCATTCAAACCGGCTATGCCGCCGGAACCCTGACCCCCACGACACTGGTCAAAGCGCTGCTAGCGCGCATCGCCGCATACCCGGACAAGGCGGTATTCATCTCCCTGGTGCCGGAGGAAAGCCTGCTGGCGCAGGCCGCGCGGCTGGAGGCGGAGGGCCCCACGGGCAAGCCTCTTTACGGCATTCCTTACGTGGTCAAGGATAATATCGACGTAGCGGGCCTGCCCACCACCGCCGCCTGCCCGGCCTTTGCCTACATACCGGAGCATGATGCCACCACAGTCGCCCGCCTGCGGGCCGCCGGTGCCTTGCTCATGGGCAAGGCCAATCTGGATCAGTTCGCCACCGGGCTGAATGGCACACGCTCCCCCCATGGCGCCCCTCGCTCGGTGTTCAACGCGGCTTACATTTCCGGCGGGTCGTCCTCGGGCTCCGCTGTTTCCGTCGGCGCGGGGCTGGCCGCATTCTCGCTGGGCACGGACACCGCCGGTTCCGGTCGCGTGCCCGCCGCCTTCAACAATCTCATCGGCCTCAAACCTTCCATCGGCCGCCTCTCCGCCGCCGGTGTCGTCCCCGCGTGCAAAAGCCTGGATTGTATATCGATCTTCGCCAATTGCGCGGCCGACGCCATGACGGCATTGACCGCGGCGGAAGGTCACGACACGGCGGATTGCTACTCCCGCGCGCCCGCCAATCACCCCTTGCCCACCGCGCCGCGCCTGGGTGTGCTGGCCGCCGGGGACAAGGATTTCGCTGGCGACCAGGCAGCGGCAACCCTCTATGAGGCCGCTCTGGCAAAGGCCCAAACATTGGGCTGGGAGCTGGTGGAGATCGACTACGCCCCTTTCCGCGACATTGCCGCCCTGCTTTATGGCGGAGCCTTCGTAGCGGAGCGCACCGCCGCCACCCGCGCCTTCATGAAAACCCATGCGGAAGATGTCTTCCCCGTGGTGCGGACCATCATTGAAAGCGGCAATAAATTCTCCGCCGCCGATGCGTTTGACGATATTTACAAAGTCCAGGCCCTGCGCCAGCTCACCATGGCGGAGCTGGCCAAATGCGACGCGCTGCTGCTGCCCACCGCCCCCACCATCTTCACCGTGGAAGAAATGCTGGCCGAACCGGTGAAGCATAATTCCACACTCGGCCTCTACACCAATTTCGTGAACCTGCTGGACATGGCGGCCATTGCTCTTCCCGCCGGATTCAAGCCGGACGGGCTACCCTTCGGTATCACCTTCATCGGCCCCGCCTTCTCCGAAACCTCGCTTTCAGCTTATGCGGACAAGCTGCACAAGGCTCTGGGCGCCGGCGCGGGCATGACCCGCGCCGAACCCCAGACCAGCTACGAAGCACCCATGGAGGAGGTCACGCTCGTCGTCGCCGGGGCGCATCTATCCGGCATGGTGCTGAACCACGAACTCACCAGCCTGGGTGCCCGCCTCATCCGCCCGGCCCTCACTGCGGCGGACTATAAGCTCCATGCCCTGGCCACCACTCCCCCCAAGCCCGGCCTTGCCCAAACCCCCGGCTTTTCCGGCGCTGGCATCGCCGTGGAGCTTTGGGGCCTGAGCCCGGAAGCCTTCGGGCGTTTCGTCGCCGCCCTGCCGGCGCCGATGGGCATCGGCCGGGTCACATTGGAAGATGGCACAACCCATCCCGGCTTCCTGTGCGAGGCCCATGCGCTGGAAGGAGCGGAGGACATCACCGCGCATGGCGGCTGGCGGGCCTACCGCGCCCACCGCAACCACTAGCCATATACGCAATTTGCCGAACATCGTGGGGGCAAGCGCCTCATTCATCTCCCGCGCTGGATCGTTTGGAATATCGAAAACAAGGGACGCCATCCCCGGTATCACCACGATCCGCGCCGCAGGAGATGCTCATGTCAGCAACATCGCAAGGTCCAAATACTCCGCTTCCCCGAAGGAAGTTCAACAAACTCGTCTCGAATCCCGTCTTCGAGGATTATTCTCTTCGCTACGCGCCCAAAAGCTTCCGTACCTGGTCGCAATATGCCGTGTTCTCCGCGGCTCTTGGCGGCATCGCCTATCTGGCGGACCAGGCCATCGGCGGCTCCCTGGCCGTGCAATTCGGTTTCACCAATGCCTTCTGGGGCATCATCGCCGCCGCGGTGATCATCTTCCTCACCGGCATACCCATCGCGTATTATTGTGCCAAATATAACGTGGATGTGGATCTGCTCACCCGCGGTGCCGGTTTCGGTTACCTGGGCTCCACCATCACCTCGGTCATCTACGCGTCATTCACCTTCATCTTCTTCGCGCTTGAAGGTTCGATCATGGCGCAGGCCTTCAATCTCTATTTCGGAATCCCGCTGCCCATCGGCTATGCCATCGGCTCGCTGCTCATCATACCGCTTGTCGCCTTCGGCATGACCCTGCTCTCCAAGCTGCAGGCCTGGACACAGCCTCTCTGGCTCCTGCTGCTGTTCGCGCCACCCGTGGCCGTGCTGATGGCAGATCCTAACGCCATCTCCAGCTGGGTGAATTTCGCCGGTTCCTCTCCCAGCGGCGATGCCTTCAACCCGCTGCTGTTCGGTTCCGCCGCCGGCATCGCCCTCTCCCTCATCGCACAGATCGGCGAACAGGCTGACTATCTGCGTTTCATGCCGGACAAAACCAAGAAAAGCTCCATAGGCTGGTGGCTGGCCGTGCTGGGCGCCGGTCCCGGCTGGGTGATTTTGGGTGCCGCCAAACAGCTCATGGGCTCTTTCTTCGCGTCCGTCGCCGTCGCGCACGGCACACCGATGGAACAGGCCAACGAGCCGATCCAGATGTATCATGCTGGCTTCACCTATATTTTCGGCGCCGGGTTCACCGCCATCACGGTGGCGACCTTCTTCGTCATTCTTTCACAGATCAAGATCAACGTCACCAACGCCTATTCCGGTTCCCTCTCCTGGTCGAACTTCTTCTCGCGCCTGCTGCATGTGCATCCCGGCCGCGTCGTGTACATCTTCTTCAATGTCGGCATCTCGCTGACGATGATGGAGCTGAACATGTTCTCCGTGCTTGGCCACATTCTCGGTTTCTATTCCAATGTCGCCGTGGCCTGGATCGGCGCGGTAACGGCGGATCTGGTCATCAACAAACCACTTCTGAAGCTCAGCCCCTCTTACATCGAGTTCAAGCGCGCGCATCTCTATAACTTCAACCCGGTTGGCTTCGGCGCCATGGTGATCGCCTCGCTCATCTCCGTGCTCGCTTTCTTCCATGTGTTCGGGGAATATGCCGCCGCCTATTCAGCCTTCATCGCGCTCGGCGTGTCCTTCATCGCCTCGCCGCTCATTGCCATCGCCACCAAGGGCAAATATTACGTGGCCCGCGATTCCAGCTACCATGCCGGGGTCAAGCACGACACGCTGACCTGCGTCTCTTGCGGCTTTGAATATGAAGCGCTGGACATGACAGGCTGCCCCTTCCACAAGGGCAATATCTGTTCCCTCTGCTGCTCGTTGGATTCCGATTGCCACGACCAGTGCAAAAAACCCCATGCGGACCCCATGCTTTCCTACGGCACACCCGCCGATCTAAGCCACTAATCCTTCAACCTCGCCGGGCCTGCGCGCAGCAGGCCCGGTTTTTATTGAAAGAGGCCCATCATGTTGCATGGAGATATTTCCAGCAGCGCCGATACCGTTGGCGTTGCCGTCGTCAATTACAAAATGCCCCGGCTGCACACCAAGGCCGAGGTGATCGAGAACGCCAAAAAAATCGCCGCGATGATCCCCGGCATGAAACTTGGCCTTCCGGGGATGGATCTCGTGATCTTCCCTGAATATTCCACGCAAGGGATCATGTACGACCCGGGCGAGATGATGGAAACGGCGGCCAGCATCCCCGGCGAGGAAACCGAGATCTTCGCCGCGGCTTGCCGTGAGTCGAAAGTCTGGGGGGTCTTCTCCCTCACCGGCGAACGGCATGAGGACCACCCAAACAAGGTGCCCTACAATACCCTCGTCCTCATTAACGACAAAGGCGAGATCGTCCAGAAATACCGTAAGATCATGCCTTGGGTACCGATCGAGGGCTGGTATCCCGGCGGCAAGACCTTCGTTTGCGACGGCCCCAAGGGGCTGAAAATCAGCCTCATCATCTGCGACGACGGCAATTACCCCGAAATCTGGCGCGACTGCGCGATGAAGGGCGCCGAGCTGATCGTCCGTTGCCAAGGCTATATGTATCCGGCCAAGGAGCAGCAGGTGCTGATGGCCAAAACCATGGCCTGGGCGAATAATTGCTATGTCGCGGTCGCCAATGCCACTGGTTTCGACGGTGTCTATTCCTATTTTGGTCATTCCGCGATCATCGGTTTCGATGGCAGGACGCTGGGCGAATGCGGCGAAGAGGAATATGGCATCCAATATGCCGCGCTCTCCAAATTTCTCATTCGGGACGCGCGCAAGAATCTGCAATCGCAAAACCATCTCTTCAAGCTGCTGCATCGCGGCTATACCGGTATGGTCAATTCCCGCGAGAACCAGCCCGGCATGGCCGTCTGCCCGTTCGATTTCTACCGCGAATGGGTGAACGACCCGGAAGCCACGCGCGCGAAGGTGGAAGCTCTCACCCGCCCCACGCTAGGCACGGATGAATGTCCCATCGAGGGGATTCCCAACGGCGCAAGCACAACCGCCATCGTGGAGTAAAAGAAGAGGAGGCCGAAAGGCTTCCTCTTTCCATCGTGAGATGTTCCTCGTCTAACTCATCCATGAAAACGGCTTCCTCCCGGGGGAGCCGTTTTCAATGGCTGATCATCCAGGGCCGGCTACCCGGAAAGCTCTTCATCGGGGCGGGCGCATCGGCCTTCAACTTACCCGGCGGCTTGGCGCAGCATCCGCACCCTGGTGGATGCCGCCCGCTCTTGCGTGTGCTGTCCGGCTCATAAGCGCTTTTCTCGTTCACCGCATATGCCTTGCGTTTGGTGCCGCTCATCAGCGCGAAATGCGGCACATTCAACAAGGCCCGTGGCGCGGCCTTACCGCATTCCGGACAGTCGAGATCGTCCTCGAACGCCGCCATTGGCATCAGCGCGGTGAATGGCCCGCAATGCGGGCACATATAATCGTAAACCGGCATCTTACTTGTCCGGCGCGATCGGCAGATCCATACCGCCAGCCAGCGCCGGAATTGGGCCAGACGCACCGGGATTGATGTCAAACTCGAAAATCTCGGTTGGCAGATACAGCGTGGCGCAGGCATTGGGCACATCCACGATCCCTGAAATATGCCCCTGCACCGGCGCCGTGCCAAGCAAGGAATAAGCCTGAGCACCGGAATACCCGAATGTCTTGAGGTAGTTGATCGCGTTCATGCAGGCCTGTTGATAAGCCACGAACATATCGAGATAATGCTGCTCGCCGGAATCATCGACCGAAATTCCCTCGAACACCAAATAATCCTGATAATTCGGCTTGATCGGGCTGGGCTTGAAGATCGGATTCTTGATCCCGTATTTCGCCATGCCGCCCTTGATGAGCGAATGAATGCCCAGATGGATGAAGCCAGGCATCTCGATGGCGCCGCAGAAGGTGATCTCGCCATCGCCCTGGCTGAAATGCAGATCGCCGACAGACAATCCCGCCCCCTTCACATAGACCGGGAAATAAACCCGCGCCCCACGGGATAGATCCTTGATGTCGCAATTGCCGCCATGTTCACGCGGCGGCACGGTGCGCGCCCCCTCGGCGGCGGCCTTGTCACGCGCGGCTCCCTTCATGCGGCCCATATGGGCGGTCGGCGCGAAAGGCGGGTTGGCTAGGCCCGGCACCCGGGTGGGGTTGGTGGAAATCAACTCCGTCTCACGCTTGTTCCAAGTTTCCAGCATCTTGGCGTCCGGCAGGCAGCCAATCAGGCCGGGATGGATCAGCCCGGCGAAATTCACCCCCGGAATATGTCGTGAGGATGTGAACATGCCCTTGAAGTCCCAAATGGATTTTTGCGCCAGCGGGAATTGGTCGGTCAGAAAGCCCCCGCCATTCTTCTTGGCGAAAAACCCGTTAAAACCCCAGAGATTCTCCTGAAGCGGCCCAATATCCAGAAAATCCACAACCAGCAGGTCGCCTGGCTCCGCGCCTTCAACCTCGATCGGGCCGGAGAGATAATGCACGGTGGTCAGATCAACATCGCGAATATCCTCAGCGCTGTCATTGTTCTTGATGGCACCACCGGTCCAGTCATAGCATTCGAGGATGAAATCATCCCCGGGCTTTACCTTGGCAACCATCGGAATATCCGGATGCCAGCGATTATGCACCATGTCATTCGTCAGGGGCGATCCATTCAGATCGACTTTGATCAGCGTCTCGGTCACGGCGAGGACACTCCATTTGGCTGAAACGTTTGGGAAAAACCTCGTGCAAAGCACCGTGCCACCCTCGAAAATCGTGGCCTTATCCGGAATACGGCAGAGTGCGTATTCGCTTGCGTGTTTTCCCGGTTAATCTTTCCTGACCCACAGTTAATCAACCGGCGAGGCGCGATGGCGTTTCCACAACGAATTTCCCCGATCCGGCGCTCCTACAACCAGTTTGTCGCCGATGAGACGATGGAAGATTACGCGCTGCGTTTCACCGCCAGCGCGTCGCGGAAATTTTCCGCGCGGACAGTGGCGAACACCGCGTTCGGGGCCACCTCCTTCCTGGCTCTGGAAGCCATCGGCGCCACCATCACGCTGCAATATGGGCCGGTCAACGCCGTGGCCGCGATCCTGGCCGTGGCGCTGCTCATCTCGATCACCGCCGGGCCCATCGCCTATGCCGCCGCGAAATACGGGGTCGATATCGATCTGCTCACCCGCGCCGCGGGCTTTGGCTATATTGGCTCCACCATCACCTCTTTGATCTATGCTTCCTTCACCTTCATCTTCTTCGCGTTGGAGGCTTCAATCTTCGCGAGCATGTTGAACAAGGTCTTCAACATCCCGCTGCATCTTGGCTATGTGCTCTCCACCCTCGGCATCATTCCACTCGCCGCTTACGGCATGACTTTCATTTCCCGCTTCCAGGCATGGACGCAACCGCTCTGGCTCGCGCTCAATTTCATACCCATCCTGTTTCTGTTGATACATCCAGCGATTTTTCACGGCTGGGCAAGCTTTCATGGCCTGGCCTGGAGCGGCGGATTCGCGTTGCTGCCTTTCGGGGCCTGCGCCTCGGTAATCGTCTCGTTGATCGCGCAAATCGGTGAACAGGCCGACTATCTGCGCTTCCTCCCCAAACCTGGACCAAAAGCGCGCTGGCGCTGGTGGGCGGCACTCATCGCCACCGGACCAGGCTGGGTCGTGCCAGGTGTTGTCAAGCTGCTCGCCGGGTCCATGCTGGGCGTCCTGGCGCTGAATCTGGGATTCGGGTCCGAGCAGGCCACCCAGCCCATGACGCTCTATCACGCCGCTTACGGGCTGGCCCTGCCGCCGCATATCGCCTTGCTGGCGGCGGCCATGCTGGTCGCGGTGGCACAGACCAAGATCAACGTGACCAATGCCTATGCGGGGTCCATCGCGTGGTCGAATTTCTTCTCACGCCTGACCCACCGCCACCCTGGCCGGGTGGTCTGGCTGGTGTTCAACGCGGCCATCGGGCTGCTGCTGATGGAGCTGGACATCTACCGTTCCATCGAGCCCATTCTGGCCTTTTATTCCGTACTGGCCTGCGCCTGGGTCGGGTCCATCTGCGCCGACCTCGTGCTGGTGAAGGGGCTGCGTCTTGGCCCTCGCATCATCGAGTTCAAGCGTGCTCATCTCTATGATATCAATCCCGTCGGCACCGGTGCCATGCTGCTGGCGACCCTGGCGGGCGCGCCCTGTGTCGCCGGGCTTTGCGGGGCCTATGCTCATGCCTTCGCGCCCTTCATCTCGCTCGCCACCGCCTTCATCGCCGTGCCCGCCATCGCCACCGCCACGCGCGGACGCTTCTATCTCGCCCGCAAACCCCGCCGCGCCTGGGCTGGCCGCGACCGAATCACCTGCTCCGTCTGCGACAACGCATTCGAGCGGCAGGACGTCGCCTATTGCCCAGCTTATGCCGCGCCCATCTGCTCGCTCTGCTGCACGCTGGATTCCCGCTGCCGGGATGCGTGCAAACCCCATGCCCGCTACGGCGCCCAGTTCAATGCGCTCATCCGCCGCTTGCTTCCCTCCCCCCTGCGTACCCGGCTGGACCCTGTATTATTGCGGTTCCTTGGTGTGTTCAGCCTCACCACCTTGGTTCTGGGGCTCATTTTCGCCGCCTTTTACTGGCAGGCGGCCAGCCAGAACAGCGCCGCCGCCGGGCTTCTGGCCAGCGCGCTATGGCGGGTCTTCGTGTGCATTCTTCTGGTGTCGGGCATTTTCGCTTGGCTACAGGTCCTGGCCCGCGAGTCCTCCCTGGCCGCCGAGGAGGAAAGCCGGCGCCAGACACGGCTGCTGCTGGCGGAAATTTCCGCCCACCGCAAAACGGACGCCAAGCTCGCCCGCGCCCGTGAGGTGGCCGAAGCCGCGAACATCGCCAAAACACGCTTTATCGTCGGGGTCAGCCATGAGCTTCGCACACCGCTCAATGCCGTGCTGGGTTATGCGCAATTGCTGGAAAACGACGAAACCATCCCACCCCGGCGGCGCGAGACTCTCGGCATCATCCGCCGTTCTGGCGAGCATATGCACGGGCTCATCGAAGGGTTAATGGATATTTCCAAGATCGAGGCCGGGCGCATCGACATTGAACGCCGGGAGGTCAATTTCCCGGATTTCCTGGCCCAGATCACCGGCATGTTCCGGCTGCAGGCCGCCGCCAAGGGGCTTAGTTTCGACTTCACTTCCCCCTCGAACCTGCCCGCCCTGGTTTTTATCGACGAAATCCGGCTGCGCCAGATTCTTATCAACCTGCTGTCCAACGCCCTCAAATTCACCACACGCGGCGGGATTCGCCTTACCCTGCGCATTCCCGGTGAAGTCATGGAGTTCGAGGTCAGCGATACCGGCCCAGGCATCGCCCCGGCCGATCTGTCTCGTATCTTCGAACCGTTCGAGCGCGCGGCACAGAAAGAAGGCGGCGCGCCCCCCGGCATCGGGCTGGGCCTGACCATTACCAAGCTTCTCGTCGAAATTCTGGGCGGACGGATTTCGGTGGAAAGCGAGCCCGGCAAGGGCAGCCGCTTCAAGGTTCAGCTTCTCATCTCCCGGGCTCCGCGCACCGGCACCCAACTTCCAGCGCGCGGGCGCATCACCGGCTATCGCGGGCCACGGCGCACCATCATCGCGGCAGAAGATAATGCCGTGCATCGCACCCTGTTGCACGATGCGCTGACCCCCCTCGGCTTCACCTTGCTCATGGCACCGGACGGCCCTTCCTGTCTGCGCCTCGCCGCCGATTGCCCGGCGGATCTCTTCCTGCTGGATTTCTCGATGCCGCAAACCGAAGCGCCGGAACTCGACGGTCTCGGCCTCGCCCGCTGCCTGCGCCAAGACAGCAAGCACGAGAGCATTCCCATCATCATGCTGACCGCCCATGCCCCAGTACTGCGCGACACCCAGAGCGGCGCCTATGACGCAGCCCTGCCCAAACCCCTCAATCTCCGCAAATTGCTCGACACGATCAGCCAGCTTTTAAAGCTCGACTGGATTCAGGACGAGTGGCCCGAGCCCCTTCCCGCCGCCACGGCGCCCGCGCCTGGATTGGCCGAAGCCGCTCTACGCCCGCACCTTGCCCAGCTTCGCTACCTGGCACAGATTGGGTTTATCCGCGGGTTGGAGGAGAGCCTGGACCGGCTGGTGGAGGAAACACCGGAAACCAGAACCCTGGTGGAGCCGCTTGCCGCGCTGGCGGCCGGGCTGCGCCTGCCGGAATTCCTTGCCGCCCTTGAAGAGCTCGAACAAGATGCCGCCTGATCCGCCCGCCCGCCCGACCATCCTCATCATCGATGACGAACCGACCATGCTGCGCCTTCTCATCGACGCGCTGGAACCCGCCGGCTTCAACGTTCTGGTGGCGCTGCAAGGCGAAATGGCGCTGGTTTTGCTGGAACAGGTAACGCCGGATGTAATTCTGTTGGACGCCTTGATGCCCGGCATTGACGGATTCGAAACCTGCCAACGTCTCAAGCGCCGCCCAGGCTTGGCCCTGGTGCCCGTGATCTTCATGACCGGGCTGACAGATACGGAAAGCGTGGTCTGCGGCCTGCAAGCGGGCGGGGTGGATTACGTGACCAAACCCGTGGTGCCGGGAGAACTGATCGCGCGGATCCGCGTGCATCTGGCCAATGCCCAACTTACCCGCAGCGCCCAGCGCGCCATGGACGCCTCGGGCAGGTTTCTGCTGGTGGCCGATGCCAAGGGCCATCTGCGCTGGAGCACGCATCAGGCGGCACGGCTGCTTGGCAATATCGCACCAGGAGCCGAGCTGCCGGCCGAGGCACGAAGCTGGCTGGCGGCCAGGCTGGCGCAACCGCAAGAAATACCGGGCAATATCATCATCGCCGTGCCGGTTCCCGAAGCGCCCTCCCGGCGGGTGGAATTCGCGTTGATCGGTCAGATGGCGGAAAATGAGTTTCTGCTCCGCATTGTCGAACAGGATACCGACCATGACCTCGACCGCTTGCAGGCGCGCGTGAAACTGACACGGCGCGAAACCGAGGTGCTGTTATGGCTGGCACGGGGCAAATCCAACCGGGACATCGCGCAGATCCTGAATGTAAGCTACCGCACGGTAAACAAGCATCTGGAACAAATGTACCCGAAACTGGGGGTGGAAACCCGGACCTCCGCCGTGGCAATTGCGATCAGGGCGCTGGAGGGCAGCTAGGGCGGCATCCGGTCAGGATGCTCTAGAATCCTCGGCGAAAAGCTGAGCCCTCTAAGTTTCCGGTGCCCAGTGCAGTAATTTCTTCAACACCACATCCACCGCCACCCAAAGCAG
This sequence comes from Acidocella sp., assembly GCF_050253495.1. NCBI lineage: Bacteria > Pseudomonadati > Pseudomonadota > Alphaproteobacteria > Acetobacterales > Acidocellaceae > Acidocella > Acidocella sp. Next base: position 111,958 of record NZ_JBFWIX010000010.1, on the reverse strand, counting down.
GATCGTCATGGCCGCCAGCAACACCAGGGCGGCGAACATCAAATCCGTCTGCATCCTGGCATTCGCGTTGAGCATCACATAGCCCAACCCTTCGGACGCGCCCGCCCATTCCCCCAAGATGGCACCGATCGGCGCCATCGCCGCCGCGATGCGCAAACCCGCGCCAAAAGCAGGCAACGCCGCCATCAGCCGTACACGCAACAAGATCGTGAAGCTGGAAGCCCCCATGGTATGAGCCAGATCCAGCCACCCAGGCTCTGTCCGGCGCAGCCCGTCGTAAAACGCGGCGGTAACCGGAAAGAAAATCACCAGAATCGCCATCAAGACTTTCGAGGCCAGCCCAAATCCCAGCCATAACACCAGCAGCGGCGCTAGCGCGAAAACCGGCACGGCCTGGCTGAGCAGCAACAAGGGCAGCAGCCAACGCCGCAACCCGCGTGAGAACACCATGCTGAGCGCCAGTAACACGCCGAACAAAGTGCCAAGCCCTAGCCCTAATATGACCTCCACCAAGGTCACCAGCATGTTCCGCAGCAGGAAGCCGTATTGCGTCACCAGCTCATGTGCCACGGCGCCCGGGCCAGGCAGCAGAAAAGGCGGAATACCCGTGAACCGCGCCACGGCCCACCAGAGGATAAGCAGCCCGCACAATGTGACCGCCGGGCGCAAGGCGACCCGCACAGAACTCATGCCGCGCTGCCCGCCAGCAAGACGCGGAGCAATTCGCCCTGAATCCGCAATACGCCAGCATCGTCCGGCGCGCGGGGCGGCATGCCAGGCACGAAAATCTCCTTCCCCAAACGGGCGGGCCGCCCGGACAACACATAAAGACCATGCGCCAGCCGGCAGGCTTCCATCGGGTCGTGGGTAATCAACAGCGTCGTGCGCCCGGTCAGCAGCCTGGCTGCAAGCGTCTGCATCGCCGCGCGGGTGATCGCGTCCAGCGCGGAAAAAGGTTCGTCCATCAGCACCACGGGACGATCCTCGTATAAAGTCCGCGCCAGCGCCACACGCTGGCGCATGCCGCCGGAAAGCTCCTTGGGCAAAGCCCGCTCCCAGCCGCGCAAGCCCACCGCCTCCAGCAGGGTCAAGGCCCGGGGCTTGTCCGCCCGCTCGCCGCGCAGCCGGCTGCCAATGGTCACATTTTCCAACACCCGGGCCCAGGGATAAAGCAAATCCTGCTGTCCCATCCAGGCGATACGCCCGGCCAGCGGCAACCCATCGCTGGCTTGCACGCTGCCCGCATCTGGCGTGGCCAACCCCGCCGCAATGCGCAGCAGGCTGGTTTTACCGACACCGCTGGCCCCCAGCAGCGCCGTGCAACACCCGGCGGGGACCGACATTGTCAGCCCCTCGAACAATGGCTGTCCCGCATAACGAAGCGCCAACCCGCGCATTTCAAGTGCTGGCGGCGCGATATGATGAAAACCCTCGCTCATCCCGCCCCAGCTATAAAGGCCATGGGCGAGATGCGCGAGAGCACATCAGTTGGCTGTAAGCGGTATCGGCTTAGAGGAAGCGGAAACCGGTTTCGGCGCTGGCGAGGTTGCTTTTCCCGCGGCATTCGCCGAAGTCCCCGCCGCCGTCGGCACGGGCGGCGTACTCTGCGCCTGCCAGCCGCCACCCAGCGCCTTGTAGAGCGTGATCTCGTTCTGCTGTTGAACGAGCTTCAGACTCACCAGCGTCAGGCGCGCGCTCAGCAGTGAATCCTGCGCCACAAGCACGTTCAGGTAATTATCGATCCCGGCTTTGAAGCGCATATCCGCGAGCTGATAATAACGGCTGTCCGCCGCCACCAGATCCGTCTGGGCACTCACCTGATCGTCATAGGTCTGACGGGCGGTGAGCGCGTCGGACACATCATGGAAAGCGGATTGAATCGCCTTTTCATAATTGGCGATTTCGATGCGCTTCTCGATCTTGGCAATGTCCAAATTCGCGATATTGGCCCCCGCCGTGAAAATCGGCACGGTGATCTGCGGTTCGAACATCCAGGATCCCTGGCCGCCATCAAACAGGCTGCTCAGACTATTGCTGGCGACACCACCGCTGGCGGTAAGGCTGATGGATGGGAAAAACGCCGCCCGCGCCGCGCCGATATTGGCATTGGCCGCCAGCAGCAAATGCTCCGCCGCGCGAATATCCGGCCGACGGGTCAACAGATCCGACGGCAGGCCGGCGGGGACACGCGGCAAGGCCGGCTCGGCCGCCAGCCCATCCGTATCTTCCATCTGCTTCAGCAAGGTCCGCGGAATGGGCGCTCCCGCCAACAGCACGAGCTGGTCCAGATCCTGCGCGACCTGACGCTGATATTGCGCTATATCGGCCTTCGCCGTGTCGTAGGTGGACTGTGCCTGCGCCACATCCATCGCCGTCGTGGTTCCATGCGACAGCTCAAGCGCCGTCAAATGCAAGGATTTTTGCGCCGAGGCGGCAGTTTCCTGGGCGATTTGCAAGGATTCACGGTCAGCCTGCCACGCATAATATTCGGAGGCGACTTCCGCGACCAGCGCGATCCGGGCGCTGACCGCCGTTTGCGCATCGCTCAGATATGTCTGACGGGCGGATTCAGCCTTCGAACGGATTTTGCCGAACAAATCCAGTTCCCAGGAAACCGCCTGCGCGCCCAGACTATATTCATGCGCGGTGACGGCATTGCCGCTGGAACTGAGATTGGCCGGCGTCCGGGTGACATCCTGATAGGCATTGCCCTCGATCGTGGGAAACAGGCTCGCCCGGTCGACCCGGTATTGCGCCTGGGCTTCTTCCACGTCCAGGACGGAAACGCGCAGATCCCGGTTATTCGCCAGGCTGAGCGCGATGAGCTTCTGCAAGGCGGGGTCCTTGAAGAACTGCTCCCAGCCTATATCGGCGGCGGGCTGACCGCTGGTGCTTGTCGTCACCGGATATTGGTTCGTCACCGGCAAAGCCGGACGATGATAAGCCGGGATCAGGCTGCACCCGGAGAGCAGGCTCAGCAACAGGGCGGAAGCTGGTTTTACATGGCGCATGGTTCAGCCTCCCTGCCCGGTAGTCCGGGTCTCGCCCCGTTCCGATCGACGCTTGACCTTGGTAAGGGTCAGCACCGTCACAAAAAACACCGGCACGAAGAAAATGGCCAGCACCGTGGCCGTCAACATACCGCCCACCACCGCCGTGCCAATGGCTTGCCTAGCCCCCGCACCCGCCCCGGTGGCGATAGCCAGCGGGAAGGTGCCGCAGATAAAGGCAATGGAGGTCATCAAAATCGGGCGAAGGCGCTCATGTGCCGCGTGCAGCGCCGCATCCACGAGGCTTTCTCCCTGCTCATAGAAATTACGCGCGAATTCCACGATCAAAATGGCGTTCTTCACCGCCAGTCCCATCGTCGTCAGCAACCCGACCTGGAAATACACGTCATTATCGATCCCGCGCAGCATATTGGCCAGCACCGCGCCGATAATGCCAAGCGGCACCACCAGCATCACCGCCACCGGGATTGACCAGCTTTCATACAGGGCCGCCAGACAAAGCAGCACGAAGATAACCGAGATGGTGTACAATGCCGTGGTTTGCGACCCGGCCTTCACCTGTTCATAGGAAATGCCCGTCCATTCCATGGAGACACCCTTCGGCAGCTTGGCGACAAGCTTTTGGATCTCCGTCATGGCGGTACCGCTGCTGACGCCAGGCGCGGGCTCACCCTGGATTTCATAAGCGGTATGGCCGTTATAGATCTCGACTTTTTGCGGCCCCAACTCCCAATGACCCGTCATGAAACTGCTGAAGGGCACCATGCCTCCGGAACTGTTGCGCACATACCATTTATTGAGATCCGACGGCAGCATGCGCGAATCCGCCTCGCCCTGGACATAGACATCCTTCACGCGTCCACCACGGGTGAACTGGTTCACATATTCGGAAGCCAGCGCGCCCTGGACAGTCGTATCCAGATCATCGATCGACACCCCAAAGGCCTTGGCCTTCTCCCGGTCTATATCCAGCTTGTATTGTGGCGCATCGCCCAGGCCATTCGGGCGCACGGCCATCAGCTTCTTGTCCTGCGCGGCCATGCCGAGAAGCTGGTTACGCGCGGCCAGGAATTGCTGCTCACTGAGATCGCCGGTGTTTTCCAACTCCAGGTCGAAGCCTGTGGCATTACCCAGCTCTAGCACCGCCGGTGGTTGCAGGATAAAGACCTGCCCCTCGCGGTTCCCATAAAAATGACGCATCGTATCGTCCGCCACAGCGGCAACGCCTTGCGAGACTTTCGGCCGCTTATCCCAGGGTTTCATCAACGCCACGATGAAGCCCTGACTCTGCGCTTGGCCCGCGAAGCTGAAACCCGTGGCGGTAAACACCGATTTCACGCTGTCGCTGTCATGCTTCAGCATATATTCGCGCACCTTATCCGTCAGCGCCTGGGTTTGCTCGGCGGTGGACCCCGCCGGCAAGGAAACCTGACCGAGCAGCAGCCCCTGATCTTCGTTCGGTAGAAAGCCAATGGGCAACTTCACGAACAAAAACGCCATCGTCAGCGTGATCGCGAGGAAGACGAACATGGAGAAGCGCCGCCATTTGGTCATCTTGCGGACGCCCAGCAGATAACCCTCGCGGGTTTTCTCGAAATTGCGGTTGAACCAGCCATAGAAACCGTGCGTGCCGGCCCCTTCCTTGTTCGGCCGGAGCAAGGTACCGCAAAGCGAAGGCGTGAAGATCAGCGCCGTCAACACCGAGAGCACCATGGCCGAGACGATGGTGACGGAGAATTGCCGGTAGATCACGCCCGTGGAACCGCTGAAGAAGGCCATCGGCAAATAGACCGCCGCCAGCACCAGGGCGATGCCGATCAACGCGCCGGAAATCTCCTTCATCGATTCGCGCGCCGCCTCCTTGGGCGATAATTTCCTATCATGCATCAGACGGTCGACATTCTCGACCACCACGATCGCATCGTCCACCAGCAGCCCCACCGCCAACACCATGGCCAACATGGTCAATGTGTTGATGGAGTACCCCAGCGCCGACAGCACACCGAACGTGCCCAGCAGCACGATCGGCACGGCGATGGTCGGCACCAGTGTTGCCCGGAAATTCTGCAGGAAAATAAACATCACGATGAAGACGAGCACGATGGCTTCAAACAGCGTCTGCACCACCTCCTTCAGGGACAGCGTGATGTATGGCTCGGTGTCATAGGGATAGACGAGCTTCAGCCCCGCCGGCATGCGCGCGCTCAGCACTTTCAACTCAGCCTTCACCGCCGCTTCCGTGGTGAGCTGATTGGCGCCCGCCGCCAATTTCAGGCCCACGGCCGCCGTCGGTTGGCCGTTGAACTGGCCCGCGATGGAATAGCTTTGCGGCCCCAGCTCGACTTTCGCCACATCCTTCAGCCGCACTTGCGCGCCGCTGGTTTCCACCTTCAGCAGGATATTGCTGAATTCTTCCGGTGTGTTCAGCTCCGAAGGCCCGACGATCGTCGCATCCAGCCTCTGGCCCTTGACCGCGGGCAAACCGCCTAATTCACCGGCCGGCACCTGCACGTTCTGTGCCTTCAACGCATCCACGACATCGCCAACCGTGAGGCCATATTTGTAGAGCGCGTCAGGATTCAGCCAAATCCGCATCGCATATTCGGAGCCGAACAACGTGTAATCGCCCACACCGGAAATCCGCGTGATGGGATCGACCATATTGGACGCGATATAGTCCGCGATGTCCGACCGGTCCATGCTGCCATTGGTGGAGATCAACGCGAAGAACAACATATAGTCGCGCGTCGCCTTCAGCACTTTCAGCCCCGTGGTCGTGACCTCCGAGGGCAGGGACGCTTCCGCCAGGGAGAGCTTATTCTGCACCTGCACCTGGGCAATATTCGAGTCCGTGCCTTGCGTGAAGGTCAGATCAATCTCGAACGCGCCGGTGGATTGAGCATCTGAGCTGATATATTCCAGCCCGTCCAGCCCGGACATTTGCTGCAAAATCGGTCGGATGACGGTATTGGCCACGGTCTCCGCCGAAGCTCCCGGATACGTACCCGTGATGGAGACCTGCGGAGCGGCAATGGATGGATATTGCGCCACGGGAAGCTGGGTGATCGAAATCGCGCCAGCAAGCATGAGCACCAGCGCCAGCACCCAGGCGAAAATCGGCCGGTCAATAAAAAAACGTGACATGAGCGGAATCCGGCCTTTGAATTAGGAGGCGGAGGAAGAAGCGGATTTGGACGAGCTGGTCTCGTCGACAGGGGTAACCGTGCCGCCGGGCGTGGCGTTTTGCGACCCGTCCACGATCACCCGGTCGCCGACCTGCAACCCGCCGGTCACGAGCCAATCCGTGCCGATCGCCTGCGAGACCTGGATCACCTTCTGGCTCACGACATTCTTGCCATTCACCAGCAACACCACCGGGTCGCCGTGCGTATTGCGCGAAACCGCCTGCTGCGGCACCAGAATGGCATTCTGATCCGTTCCTTCCTCAAGCGTCGCATGCACATACATGCCAGGCAGCAGCAAATGCTGCGGATTGGGGAAAATCGCGCGCACCAGCACGGTGCCGGTTTCCTGATCCACATTCACCTCGGTGAATTGCAGCTTGCCTGGCAGGCTATAGGCGGTGCCATCCTCCAACGTCAGCATGACTTTCGCCGAACCGTCGGGGGTGGTCTCCAACTTGCCGGCCTGCATTTCCTGCTTCAGACGCAGCCAAGTGGAGGTGGACTCATTGACGTCCACATAAATCGGGTTGAGCTGCGTGACGGTGGCGAGCGCGGTGGTCTGATCCGCCGTGACCAACGCGCCCGGCGTCACCGAAGACGCCCCGATGGTGCCGGAGATCGGCGAGAACATCTTGGTATATTGCAGGTTGATGCGCGCCGTTTCGATCTGCGCCTTGGCGGAGGCGATATTGGCTTCATCCTCCTGCACGGCGGCCACGGCGTTGTCGTAATCCTGCTGGCTGACCGCCTGGGCCGCCGCCAGCGGCTTATAGCGCTTGGCCTGGGCCTGGTCTGTCGTCAACTGCGCCTGATCGTGCTTCAAGGTCGCGACGGCGCTGTCATACGTCGCCTGATAAGGAGCGGGATCGATCTGGTAGAGCTGTTCGCCCGCCTTCACATCCGCCCCCTCCACGAACAGACGCTTCAAAATCACGCCGCTCACCTGCGGACGGATTTCAGCGGTCATCACCGCGCTGGTGCGGCCCGGCAGATCCGTCGTGCGGACGACAGGCTGGGTCTTGATGGTGATCACCCCGACCTGCGGCGGGGGTGCCTCGGCTTGTTGTTTCTTCTCACACCCCACCAGGGCCAAGGTCAGCGCCGAAAGGCACGCGGCCGCCAGCAAACGCGAACGCGTGGGGAAACGGTATTTCAGCGGCATATGCACCTCAAAAGCCCAAATTTATGTATGGGAAAGAACAAAAAAACAGGGAACAACACTCACCAAGCTCACATGGGACTCTCCCATGCGAGAAAGACTGTAACATTTCATTTACAGTACTTCCTAGTACTGATATTATGAGGTTGTCGGTAATGTCAAGCGGCAGGCGGACGATTGTACACAATAACAAGGACGCCGAGAATGGAAATACATAAAAACAACACAATACCCCACGCGGAAACCGACGAAAACGCCCGCTGCCGCGGACGACCAAAGACCATGCCGGATGAAACCCAGCGCCATGCCATTGTGGAAACGGCGCGCCACCTCTTCGTCAGCAAGGGATATGGCGCCACCACCACGGGCGAGATCGCGGCGGCCTGCAAAATCTCCAAACAGACGCTCTACCGGCTGTTTCCCGGCAAGCCCGCCTTATTCAACGAAGTCATCTCCTCCATGCGCGACAAATGGTTGAATTTTCCGGCCGATGACACCCAGCCCATGGACCGTGCCCTGGAGGATATATTCTGTGCCGGCATCAGCGAGGAAGCCAACCGCGAACGGCTGGAGCTGTTGCGGGTGGTGCTTGCGGAGGGAGGACGTTTTCCCGAATTACGGGAAGCTGTGCATAATTGCGGCCGTGAGGCCTCCCGCGCGGCTCTGACGGGCTGGTTGGACAAGCAACGGGCCAAGGGGTTGATCAAGCATTGCGACACGCGGCGCGCGGCGGGCATGCTGATGGATATGATCTTCGGCGCTCTGACCATGAAAAACGTCGATTCCATCGAATGGCCAGGCAATGCCGAATGGTTTATTCATATCCGCAGCTGCGTCTCGGTTTTCCTGCATGGCGTCTGCTCCAACGAGGCCGGCTAAGACAGGTGCACCGCATGATCGGCGCCTGGAGCATGTTCTGCTTGCATTGGCACGCGCTTGGGCGCGGGGGGTTATTCCTGCTCGGCCACGAGATATTTCCGGTCGATCCGGCGCATGGCGGTGGCTAGGCGCGCCTCCTCACGCTGAATATCCTCAATGGTGGACCCCGTGAATGCCATATGCGCGCGCATGGCGGCGGCGGCGGTTTCGGCATCACCGCTCAGCACGGCGGCGCCGACCTTGAGATGCTGTTGCAGCAACAAATCCCGGACCCCCGCCCTTAAATAGAGCGTTTCACGATTATAAAACACATTGCGGCGCAGCAGATCGCCCAGCACGCGCATGATATGCAGCACCATCAGATTATGAGACGCCTCATAGATCAGTCCGTGCAGTTCAGCATCGTAATCCGCTTCCAGCTTGGCGTCTCCGGCATCATGCACGGCACGGATACGGTCCAGGCAATCGGCAATTGCTTCCCGTTCGGGCTTGGTCGCGCGGGTCGCGGCATAGCCAGCGGCGGCCACTTCCACCGTCTGGCGGAATTCAATGTAATCCGCCGTGGCCCGAGGCTCGGTGACGAACAATTCAGCCAGCGGATCGGCCAGCCGGTTAAGAAATCTTGCCACAACAGTGCCTGATTTGGTGGTGATCAGCAAACCTTTCTCCTCAAGCTGCGCCAGCGCCTGATGCAGGGAAGGACGCGACACACCCAGGCGTTCCGCCAGTTCCCGCTCACCAAGCAGCTTCTCACCTGGCCGCAGCGCCCCTTCCAGAATCATGGTCTGAATGCGTTCGGCGATGATTTCCGCAAGCGGCACGGGCCGGACCTTGGTGGACATGTAACTTCCTATTTTCTGCTCTTGAACACGACCATAACAGAAACCCGCCCGTAACGGTAAGCCAGAGGCCACCCCAGACATAGGTAAATAATTATTGCCAAATTTATTTAACGGCTGATATATGGACCACACGTTCAAGCTTACAAACCGGTAAACCACTGGGAGCACACATCACCACTGATGGAGGAACGGCATCTGGCCGTGCCGCCGCGCGCTTTAACATCCGGCATTCCGGCAAAAGCCCGCTCAGACACGGACAAGCTCAAACGATTCAAGGAAAGACGTGGAAACCAATGTCCCCAAATTATAATTCACCCTATCGCTGGGTCATGGCGCTGATCACCGCCATCGTCATGTCCACCAGCTTTATTTCCTTGACGGCCTTTGGCCTTGGCGCGCCTGAAATTGCCAAGACAATCGGTATTCCCGTCGGGACGCTCACCACCTATGGCGTCGATGCCTTTTCGATCGGGCTGTTCATCGCGTTCTTTCTAGGTCATGGCGGCGTGTTCGATACACGTATTCGCCTTGGCGTATTCGTGGCGCAGGCACTGTTGATTGTGCCTCAGATGCTGATGCCGGTTCTGATGCCGCTCACCCACTCGTTGTGGCTGTTCACGTTGATGCGCTTTTCCCAAGGCCTCGTCATCATGATCATCGCCTTGTTTTCCATTCAACTTTCCGGCTGGTTCCGGCCCAGCCAGCGCGGCATTTCGCTTGGCGCGATGCTGGGCGCCATCACCCTTGGCGGGGCGCTGGGCGGCCTGATCACCAGCAGCCTGGCCCGGTTTGGCTGGCAAGCGTTGTATGAAATCACCGGCCTGATCATGCTGGGCGGCGCCGCGATTTATTTCATCTTCGCGCGGGACGCCAAGCATCTGGTGCAGCAAATTCACGCCGCCAAGGACAAGGGGCATGCAAGCGCCTGGTCTTTGCCAATGACCTGGATCATGGGGATCGTACAAATTCCGCTGACCTGGACTCTGTTCAGCGTTGGCGGCTTCATGCCCGCTTATGGCTTCCATCTTGGTTATAAGGTGAATCAAGTCAGCCATATCATGTTCATCTGGGGTATTGTCGGCTTTTTCTCCGCCGTCATCGGCGCGCTGCTTGGCGACCGGCTGGCCAAGCACCAGACCACCAACCGCGGGGTTGTGAATGCGCGGCTGAAGATTATCAGCATCGCCAACCTCATCATGGCGGCCGGAGCCTTGATGGTGCTCTATCTGGCGCCGGTTTCCTATTCGCTGTTCCTGTTTTCCGCCATCGTCATTTCCTTCATGATGGCCATTCCGCCGAATTTCTGGGCAACGCCAGCCAGCGTCTTCCCGATGGCCACCGTCGGCGCCGGCGCTTTTGGCATGGGGGTGATCTCCAACTCCACCAGCGCCATCGGGCCGATTGTCTCCTCCGTCCTGGTGCCCTCGCTCGGCTGGTCCGGCGTTTTCTGGCTGATGGCGGTGCTTTCGGTCCTGGGGCTAGTCGTCAATCTGGTCGCGATGCGCGCCACGCTACCGTCCGAAGAGGCAATCCCGGCCAAATATGGCATCGCCGAGTAATCCGTACCGGAGGTACGGTATCTCATAACCCGGCCAGACAAGATGCCAGAACCCGCATGGCGGTGTATTCTGGCATCGCTTGACGAGAGTTTCTGCCGCACCGTCATCTTTTACCGTGGCAGCCTAAGGGAATAACACCATGACCGACCTCACCGAAACATTGCGCGGCATCGTGGGCAACGCCCACATGTTCACTGAAGAACGGGACACGGCCCGCTTCCGCAAGGGGTTCCGGTTTGGAAACGGCCCGGTTCTGGCCGTGGTGGAACCTGGCAACCTTGTGGAGCAATGGCGGGTATTGAAAGCCTGCCACGCCGCCGGGGTCATCATCATCCCGCAAGCCTCCAATACCGGGCTGACCGGCGGCTCCACCCCGGATGGCGCGGATTATGACCGGCCCATCGTCATCGTCAGCACGTCACGGATGGCGAAAATCCATCTGATCGAAGAGGGCCGTCAAGTGGTCTGCCTGCCGGGCGCCACCTTGTTCCAGCTTGAACAGGCGCTGCGCCCCCTCAAACGCGAGCCTCATTCAGTGATCGGCTCTTCCTGCCTGGGCGCCTCGGTATTTGGAGGCATCGCCAACAACTCCGGCGGGGCCCTGATCCGGCGCGGGCCAGCCTTCACGCAGCTCACCCTGTATGCACGGGTGAACGAGACCGGCGGGATCGAACTGATCAATCATCTCGGCGTGCAACTGGGCAACGATCCGGAAACGATGCTGGCGAAGCTGGAGGCTGGGACGTTCAGCGCCACCGACATCGAACACCCTGAAGGCCGTGCCGCCTCCGACCCTGATTACGCCGAGCATATACGCAAGATCGACGCGCCAACCCCCGCCCGCTTCAATGCCGATCCACGCCGACTTTATGAATCGGCGGGCAGCGCGGGCAAGGTGATGATGTTCGCCGTGCGACTGGACACATTTCCTAGCGACGCCCGCAACGCTGTATTCTATATCGGCACCAACAATCCCGACGAGCTGACACAAATCCGCCGGCATATTCTTGGGAATTTCGGATCCCTCCCCGTGGCGGGCGAATATATTCACCGCGACGCGTTCAACATCGCGGAAATTTACGGCAAGGATACATTCATCGCCATCGAGAAGCTGGGCACGGACAGGCTGCCGCGCCTCTTCAGCTGGAAGGCGAAGTTCGACGGGTTCATCAGCCGCTTCGGGATTTTTCCGGAATCCCTCGGCGATAAGCTGATGCAGGCGGCCAGCCGCCTGTTTCCTCAGCACCTGCCCAAGCGGATGCTGGATTACCGGGACAAATATGAACACCATCTATTGCTGAAAATGGCGGGCGATGGCATCGAAGAAGCACGGGCTTATCTAGGCACAATCTTTCCTTCCGCCGACGGAAATTTTTTTGAATGCACGGCCGAGGAAGGATCGAAAGCCTTCCTGCATCGTTTCGCCGTGGCGGGGGCGGCGGTGCGTTACCGCACCATGCACGCCCAGGAGGTTTCAGACATCGTGGCGCTGGACATCGCCCTGCGCCGCGACGATCGGGATTGGGTCGAGCATTTGCCCCGCCAGATCGAGGAACCGATCCTGCACAAGCTCTATTACGGGCATTTCTTCTGCCACGTGTTCCACCAGGATTATGTGGTGGCGAAAGGCCACGACCCGATCGAGATCGAGCATAAAATGTGGCAACTGCTCGATACGCGCGGGGCGGAATACCCGGCGGAGCATAATGTCGGCCATCTTTATTACGCCAAGCCGGATCTCGCCGCGCATTACCGCGCGCTGGACCCGTGCAATTGTTTCAACCCGGGCATCGGCAAAACCAGCAAGCTTTATTGCTGGGGCGAAGACCAACAGACATGAATCCGCGGCCGCTCATGCGCCCGTGAACTCTTCTTCCGCATAAGCCTTGTAATCAGCGAGAATATCCGGCGCGTCATCCACGAAAAGCTGCGAGACGATGCCATAAACCAGCTTGGGCGCGGCGAATTTCATGCCCGACAACGCCGCGCCGGACAATCCGAGGCTGGCCAACGCCGCATAGTTGAAATTGAACAGGCCGTGCAGCTTGTCCTCACCTTGCGCCGTTTTAGCCGTGAAGGCGAAATCCGGCTTCAGATACGGATGATCGTCGATCAGCTTGTTGGACCGCGGCGGTTGATATTTATCGCGCCAGCAAGCAATGTCCCCGGCCAGCAGCGCCAATTCCGGGCGCAGCCTCGCATCGGTCAACAGCCCGGTGGACAGCACCAGGAAATCGAACTGATAAACCCCCTTCGGTGTGGTCACCTCCACGCCCGCCGCCCCCTCCTTCACGGCAAGCCAGGGCTCGCCGGGATGAAATGCAAACCCCTCATAGGCCGCCGCGCGGTTGAAGGTGTCGTTCGTGGGCGGTTGGTTATGGGAGAGAAAATGGTCGATACCCTCGTAACGCTGGGCATCGTTCAAATCCGAGAAATGCCCCAGGAATCCGGCATTCTCCATGAATCGGATGGGATTGATCCTCGGCAAAGCGGGTTTGCGGATGAATATATGCGCCTCCCCCACGCCCTCGTTCAACGCGAATTGCGCATTGTCGAATGCCGAGGCGCCCCCGCCTAAAATCCCAATCTTTTTGCTCCGCATCGCGGCATAATCCACCGCTTCGGAGGTATGGGCGTAGCATCTTTTCGGCAAGGCCTTGATGAAATCGGGCGTATGCCACTCGCCCCCGCCCTGAATGCCGGTGGCCAGCACCACTTTCCTGGCCAGGAAGGCCCCACTCTCCGGCGCGCCCGCCCCTTCCACACGAACCCGGAACAACCCACGCTCAACGGGTTCAATCAGCATGGCCTTGACCTCGTTGCGCACCGGAATATCCAGCGTCTCGCGATACCAGACAAGATAACGCATCCACTCCCCACGCGGGATCTTACCCAAGGCTTCCCAGCCTTCGGCGCCATATTGCGCCTCCCACCAGGCGCGAAAGGTGAGAGACGGCACTCCGAGATCCACGCTGATCAAATGTTTCGGCGTGCGCAGCGTCACCATGCGGGCATAGGTGACCCAGGGGCCCTCCCGCCCGGCCGGGTTTTCATCGACGATCAGGATATTGCCCACCTTCTCGCGCATCAGCCCAAAGGCGGCCACCAGCCCGCTCTGCCCGCCACCAATGATCAGCACATCGTACACATGGCCCTCCGGGCTGCCATGGGAGCGTACCCATGACCGGGCGGGGTAATCGAGACATTCCAGATCGTGCCGCACCCTGGCCGACAATGCCGTCAGCGCCCCGGCCCGTGGTTGACTCACCTGATCCATCTTCAGCCCACCTTGCGTTCGCACAACATCCGGAGGTCGATGCTACCCAGCCCCCGCATTGCGGGCAATCTGTTTCTCCTTGTAGGTTTGCCGCATGTCCGCCTCCTTGGGTGAAAAAGCCGTTTCCCGGTGCAATCTGTTCAAGAGCCCGCCCTATAGTGAGGAAGCGGAGGGCCTGACCCGGCGCTTTCTCACCTCGGCGCACCGTGCCGCGCTGGATACGCTGACCGGCTGGATGGAAACCGCCGGCATGAGGGCACGGCTGGACGCGGCAGGCACGCTGATCGGCCGGTATGAAGGTACGGGCCCCAGAACCCTGCTCATCGGCTCGCATATCGACAGCGTGCGCGATGGCGGCGCCTACGATGGCGCCCTGGGGGTAATGCTCGGGCTTGGCGTGGTGGAAGAGCTGGCGCGCCAGGGTAAGCGCCTGCCTTTTTCCATCGAAATTCTCGCCTTTGGGGATGAGGAAGGCTCGCGCTTTCACGCCTCCATGGTCGGCAGCCGCTATATCTCTGGCACGCTGAAGGACGATCCAACCAGTTTGAAGGATGAGAGCGGCGTCACCATGGGCGAGGCCATGCGCGCCTTCGGGCTGGACCCGGCGACATTGCGGACACCGCCGCACCGGGACGATGTGTTCCTCTATTTCGAGCCGCATATCGAGCAAGGTCCGGTGCTGGAGGCGGAAAATCTGCCCGTCGGCATCGTCACCGGCATCGCGGCGCAGACGCGGCTTTCCGTAACGCTCTCCGGCATGGCCAACCATGCCGGCACCACGCCGATGGGGTTGCGCCGGGACGCGCTGGCCGCCGCCGCCGAGGCTGTTCTACTGGTGGAGCGCATCGCCAGCACGGCGCAAATCGTCGGCACGGTGGGAGCAATTGCCGTCAAACCCGGCGTGGGGAACGTCATCCCCGGCGAATGCCTGTTCTCGGTCGATCTACGCGCCCCCCTGGCCGAGACGCGGGATGCGGCGGAGCGGAAATTCCGCGACGGGCTGGTGGAGATTTGCGCCCGGCGCGGCATCGGCCTGCAGGTGAAGCGTGTACAGCAGCTTGCCCCCTGCCTGTGCGATGAAACCGCGCAAACAGTGCTGGCAGACGCCATCGCCAGCCTGGGCCACCGCCCCTTCACCCTCGCCTCCGGCGCCGGGCACGACGCCATGAGCATGGCCGCCCTCTGCCCGGTGACGATGCTGTTCATCCGCTGCCGCGCCGGGGTGAGCCACAACCCGGCGGAGCATGTGGAAATGGCGGATGTGGACGCGGCGGCGCATGTGATGCTGGGGTTTCTGGAGAGGCTGGCCGCCTAGCCTTTCTTCTTCGGCCGCTTGTAGTTGATTGAGTTTGGATCGCGGATCGCGGCGACCTCCCATTCGTCGGGCAAGGAGTCCGGATCCAGCCAACGGCACCGGCGCAAATCCCGCCACATCAGGAATTGCGCGGGCGAGAACATGACAAGCATGATGAGGCCGATCGCCGCGATCACCGGTCGGTCCCATTTGTAATAAAGCAACTCGAAAATACCCAGCAGAATCACCCCCACATAGGCCGCGCTGACAAGCACCGCCAGCGTCCTGAACAGCTTCACGAAGACCAGCTTGCCCGTGTTCAGCAGCCATGCGAACGCCGTTGTTATAAGTACAACCGGAATCAATAACGGCGCCAAAACCCCGAAATAATCGGCCGGGTTATCGGTATAAACTGAATAATCGGCACCCAGCGCAACAAAAATGAAAAGGATTCCGCTCATAACCCCGGCGCTGGCAAAGCGCGCATTGCCCGGAATGCCGGGCAGCCGATTGCCCGGCATCTGGCGTTTCGACTTGTGCCTATTCATTTCTGGCCCCGTGTCTGAGTGGCGAGCTTACCACGATACCGCAGGAGATATAATGCGGCATATTGCCATGCATCGCCTTCCCCTGGTGGGGCGCCAGATACTCCACCGGCTTTTTTTGGCCACCTCGCGATTTCCTGCTTCTCTTCCTGTGCGGAGGAGCGTTTAGTCAAAACGGGGCTATTGCCTATATAAACCCCCGTGCCACCAGCGGCACTGAACAGCCCAGGCATATCCGGCCAGGATTTCTCAATCAGAATTGCCTTTAGCTCCTCTTTCGCCTCTTCAAGAATCTTGTTGGCTTTCCTCAGTCTTTTCGCGGCGTTCTGCTGGCGTGTCACCAGATCGTGTAGCTTCTGCCGGTCACTCTTGTAAATTTTGGCCTTCGCCGCATTTGCCGCCTACTGGTCGGCCAGCTTGGTCGCCGCTTGGTCCACCTTACCCACCGCCTGTGTCACACCAACCTGGGCCGCGCGCAGGCCGTCATTCGCCTTGCCAATATCCCTGACCACGCCCACGCCACCACGCACCGCATCCGGTAACGCCAGCAGCGGCGCGATCAACTGTGTGCGCCGCACAAAGGGCGAATCATCCCATTTGACCGCTGCGGCCTCATTATCCTTGATTGCGAGGTAATAAACATCCCCACCATCCGCCCCAGCCAACAGAATGGCGGCACCTGTCGCTGTCACCGCGCCGAGCATAGCCGCTACACCGACAACGCCCGCCATTTCCGGGAAAAGCAACCCCCCCACTAGACCAGTCACCACCGCCACGGCATCCAATGCAAAAGAGGCACCGGCGGCAATCTTCGGGGGCGCCGCCAACTCCTTCTCCGCCCAACGCCAAGCAGAACGCAGGGCGATCAATCCATCCACCCCGGCTTCCCCATCCGCCTGCATGGCCGCGGCATAGGGATTGGAATCATTCCGCTGCAGCATTGCCTGCGTGCTATCGAGCGAGCGGCTGAAGGCATGTACTCCCTGGCCGATTTTCTCATACACGCCACGCACCGCATCTTCGATACTTTGCCACACCATGCCCTTCGGCACTTCCGGCTGCACCGTGCCGTGCCATTGCACCAGCAGGGAAGGTCCAATCTGATCTTCCTGGTCCAGTGCAGCCGGACGCAACATTATGGCCCCCGCCGGTTCCGCCCAGATAATCCCAAACCCCCTGGCCGTATCCGGCGCGAAACCGGTATCGATGAAACGCTGAATACAAATTGTCGCCTCGGCCTGGTTCGCATAGGGCCCGAAACTCAAATTCGGCGTGGCCGGGCTTACACGACCGGAACCCATTACGGCACCACATCGTACTCAATTGTTGTTCCGGCGATGGATTCAACCATGTACACAACGGTCCACATTGGCAATGCCACGCGCCGCTTACTTGCTTTGTTGCAACAAATCCGCCAGCGCCAGTGCCAGCACCTTCGTCGCCCGGTGCAAATCCGCCAAGGGCAACCGCTCATCCGCGCGATGGGCATTCGCCTCCTCTATGGTACGCGGCCCGGCACCATAGAGCACGATCGGCACGCCGGCGGCGGCATAGTGGCGGGCATCGGTGTAAAGCGGCATGCCGGTGGTGCCGATACTCTCACCAAAAATCTCCGTGCCGCGCCTTGTCAGCACCTCGGCCAGCCTGTCCGTCCCCACCAGCGGCGTCAACGGCAAGGCCAGCAGGATGCGCTTGATCTCCAGCTTCGCCCCCGCAACCGCCGCAACCGCCTGCTCGATCAACGCCCGCAGCCCCGCCTCCACGGCGGCCGGGTCCTCATCCGGGGTAATGCGCCGGTCCAGCCGGAGCGTCACCTTGTCCGGCACGACGTTGGTATTGATGCCGCCCGAGATCAGCCCCACCGTCAACCCCGGCGCGCCGATGCCGGCAATGGCGGAAACCTGCCCGCGCAGCCGCGCCCGCTCCGCATAAAGCGCATTCAGCACGGCGGTGGCGGCCTGCAAGGCGTCAATGCCCGTCTCCGGCTTGGCGGCATGGGCGGAGCGGCCCAGCACCGTCACCTCCAGATGCAAACAGCCATTATGCGCGGTGACGACATTGTAGGAGAACCCCGCGGCAATCGCGCCGTCCGGCTTGGTGATACCCTCGGCCAGCAACCAACCGGGGCCAATCTCCCCGCCGGTCTCTTCGTCATAGGTAATGTGCAGCTCAATTGTGCCGTTCAGCGCCAGCCCGCTCTCCTTCAGCGCCTTCAGCGCGAAAGCGTAGGAGCAGATATCGGATTTCGAGACCGCCGCGCCGCGCCCATACATCCAACCCTCGCGGATTTCCGCGCCATACGGGTCAACGCTCCAGCCCTCGCCGGGGGATACCACATCGCCATGGGCATTCAGCGCGATGGTCGGGCCAGGACCAAAACCATGGCGCACGATGAGATTGGTGCAGCTCACCATGCCGTGCGCCTTCACCAAGGCCGCCGGCACCTCGTGGCGTTCCACGTGGAACCCCAACTCCTCCAGCAAGCCCGCCGTCAGCTTCGCATGGGCAGCACAATCGCCGGGGGGATTGTCCGAGGGCTGGCGCACCAGCCGGGCCAGAAATGCCTCCCGCGTGGCCTCATGCATATCGATCAGGTCGGTCAGGTCGGTCATGGATATGGTTGCGCCTCGCTGCTATCGGAGCCAGTATGCGGGCGCCGCCAGCTTTCGCCAATATTCCGGAGTTTGACGTGATCACTGAGGCTGGACCCTATCTCGGCCTGTTCGAACATTCACCCTGGGTGGTGGAGCGTGCCTTTGCCGCGGCTCCCTTTCCAGACAAGCGCGCTCTGCATGCCACGATGATGCGGGTGGTGGAGGATGCCGCCACCGCCGAGCAATTGGCACTGATCCGCGCCCACCCGGAGCTTGGGGCAAGGGCGGCGCCGCTCACCGAAGCTTCCCGGGCCGAACAACAAAATCTGGGACTACGGGCTCTAAGCCCCGGGGAATTCGCTCGCTTCACCGCGCTGAACACCACCTACCGGGAAAAATTCGGTTTTCCCTTCATCATTTGTGTACGGTTGCAGCCAAGCAAGGAGACGATTCTGGAAACATTCGCCAAGCGGCTGGAAAATGACCCGGATTTCGAGAAGACCCAGGCGCTACGGGAAATCGGCAGCATCACCTGGCTACGGTTACAGGATCTGAACCCATGAAGGGCTTGACCACCCATGTTCTGGACATTGTGAAAGGCACCGGCGCCGCGGGTATGCGGGTGGATGTGCAGGCCCCCGGCAATATCGGCTTTTCCATCACGCTGGACGAAACAGGCCGTGCCACGCTGGCGGAAAAGCTGACAGCCGGCGCCTATGAGCTACGCTTCCACGCCGCCAGCTACCGCCAAGCGGCGGAATTCTACGACATCATTCCCGTCCGCATTTTGGTCCATGAACCAGAGCGTCACCATCACGTCCCCTTAATCTTGAGCGCCTATGGCTATTCCACCTATCGCGGCGGCTAATACCCCCGCCTACCCACGGGATCTCACCGGCTATGCCGGCCACCCGCCGCGGGTCTCCTGGCCCGGCGGCGCCAAGCTCGCGCTGAGCTTCGTGCTGAATTACGAGGAAGGAGCGGAAAACTCCGTTTTGCACGGGGATTCGTCGGCGGAGACCTTTCTGTCCGAAATTGTCGGCGCCCCGCAAATTTCCGGCATGCGGCACCATTCGATGGAAAGCCTCTATGATTACGGCAGCCGGGCCGGATTCTGGCGCATCCGCCGCCTATTCGAGGAACATGGGCTGCCGCTGACGGTTTATGGCGTGGCCCTGGCGATGCAGCGCAACCCGGCGGCGGTGGAGGCGATGCTGAAATCCGGGTGGGAGATCGCCAGCCACGGTTATCGCTGGATCAATTACCAGTATGTGCCGGAGGATGTGGAACGCGAGCATATGCGGCGCGCCATCGAGATCATTTCTGGACTCACCGGCCACCGCCCGCTCGGCTGGTACACTGGCCGCACCAGCCCCAACACCGCGCGCCTGGTGGTGGAGGAAGGCGGATTTATATACGATGCGGATTCCTACGCGGATGATCTGCCTTATTACGACACCACCTGGGGTAAACCGCAACTGATCCTGCCTTATACGCTGGACACCAACGACATGCGCTTCGCCGCCGTGCAGGGCTTCAATACCGGCGAGCATTTCTTCAATTACGTAAGAGACGCCATCGACGCGCTGCGGCTGGAAGGCGAAACCTGCCCCAAAATGCTCTCCATCGGCCTGCATTGCCGCATCGTTGGCCGTCCGGCGCGTATCGGGGCCCTGCGCAAGATTCTGGATTATGTAACCGGTCTGCCGGATGTATGGGTCGCCAAACGCATCGACCTCGCCCGGGAATGGATGCGCCAAGTTCCACCGCCCGAGGCGTGACAATTTGACATATGTCTTGGCAGCCCCCCGCCGCGCGGGTTAGCTGCCCCGCATGAGTGAACGGTTAGACCCGCGTTTGATGCGCGAAGGACGGCGTGCCAGGGGCGCGCTTTATGGCAGCATCGCGCTGGGGCTGTTTTCAGGCTGGGTGATCATCGGCCAGTCCGTGCTGCTGGCGAAGCTGGTGAACGCCATCTCCTTCCGGCACATCATGCTGGGACCGCTGCTGCCCTGGATCCTGGCGCTCGGCGGGCTGTTCCTGCTCCGCGCCGGGCTCACCTTCGGGGCGGAAATACTGGCCAGCCGCGCCTGCCTCGCCATCAAGGCCGGGCTGCGCGCCGCCATGCTGGAAAAACTTTTCACGCGCGGCCCCGCCGGAGAAACCACCAGCGCCGAGGCCGCCGCCGCCATGCTGGACGGGGTAGAAGCGCTGGAGCCTTATTTTTCCCGCTACCTGCCGCAAATGTATCTGTGCGTCGCGGTACCGCTGGCCATTCTGGCGCTGGTCTTCCCGCTGGACTGGATCAGCGGTGTCGTCCTGCTCGTCGCCGGGCCATTGATTCCGCTGTTCATGGTGTTTGTCGGCTACCGGGCCGAGGCGATCAATCAGCGCCAATGGGAGAAGCTGCTGCAACTCGGCACACATTTCCTGGATGTGCTGCAAGGATTGACCACGCTAAAGCTCTTCGGCCGGGCACGGGACGAAATCGGGATCATCGCCCGCATTTCAGACGATTACCGCCGCACCACCATGGAGGGGCTGCGCATCGCGTTTCTCACCAGCGCGGTGTTGGAATTTTTCGCCTCGCTGGCCATCGCGCTGGTGGCGGTTCTGTTCGGGGCGCGGCTGATTCACGGGCATTTCGAATTCTACCCAGCCTTTCTGGTGCTGCTGCTGGCTCCGGAATTCTTCATACCGCTGCGCGGTCTTTCGGTACATTACCATGCGCGGATGAGCGCCATCGCCAGCGCCAAGCAGATTTTCGCCATTCTCGACGCGCCCGTGCCGCAACACGGCACGGCGGAGCTGGCCGCCGCCCATGCCATCGACATCAGCTGCGAGGGGCTGGGTTTTGCCTATGCCGGGCGAACCGTGCTGGAGAATTTCACCGCGCGCTTCCCGGCGGGGACAACCACGGCCATCGTCGGGGCCTCCGGCGCTGGAAAAACCACCCTTTCACGGCTGCTGCTTGGCTTCCTGGCCCCCACCTCCGGGCATATCCTGGTGAACGGGCAACTTCTCTCGGACATCGCGCCGGAGAGCTGGTGGCGCGCGCTCGCCTGGGTGCCGCAAAATCCCCGTCTGTTCCACGGCAGTATTGGAGACAATCTGGCCCTCGGCCTGCCGGGAGCCGATCAGGCCACGCTGCGCGGCGCCGCCGCGCGCGCCCATGCCTATAATTTCATTAAGGCGCTGCCCGACAAGCTGGACACCAATGTCGGCGAGGGCGGCGCCCGGCTATCGGGCGGAGAGATCCAGCGCATCGCCCTTGCGCGCGCCTATGCGCGCGATGCCCGCCTGCTGATCCTGGACGAAGCCACCGCCAACATGGATGCTGAAACCGAAACAGCCATTCTCGACACCATGGCCGCGCTGACACAAGGGCGGACCAGCATCGTCATCGCGCACCGGCTGGCCGTGGCGGAACGGGCGGACCAAATTTTGGTGCTGGCGGAAGGCCGGCTTGTACAATCGGGCACACATGCGCGCCTGGTGGCCGAACCCGGCCCGTACCGGGACATGGTGGCGACGCAAAAGGAGGGCATCCATGTCTGACATCTGGCGCCTGATCCGCCTGCTCTCCCCCCGGCGCGGCTGGCTGCTGTGGGGGGTGGTGCTCGCCACCACAACGCTGCTGGCCAATTTCGGCCTCTTGGCTCTCTCCGGCTGGTTCCTGGCCGCCACGGCGCTGGCGGGGCTGGCGGGCATCGCGGCGCAAAACAGTTTCAATTTCTTCACCCCCTCGGCCATGGTGCGCTTTTTCGCCACGCTGCGCGTGGGGTCTCGCTATGTGGAACGGCTGGTCACGCACGAGGCCACCTTCCGGCTGCTGGCGGATCTGCGGGTCTGGTTCTACACGCGGTTGGAGCCGCTGGCCCCGGCCGTGTTGCAAACCCAGCGCGCCGCGGACCTCCTGAACCGCATCGTCACCGACATCGACACGCTCAACCTGTTCTATCTGCGGGTGTTCGTACCCGTGCTCGCGGCGATCGCCGCCGGGCTGATCATGGCGGCGTTCTTCGCATTCTTCTCCTGGCCCGCCGCGCTGGCGCTGATCCTGGGGCTGTGCCTCAACGGCATGCTGACCCCGGTGCTCACCAGCCAACAAGGCGCGAAACCCGGCGCGGACATAACCCGGCTGACCGCCGCCTTGCGCACGGAATATGTCGAGGCCCTGCAAGGCATGGGGGAATTGCTGGTCTTCGGCGCCGCCCCCGCCATGCGGGCCCGCGCGGCGGCACTGAACACCGAGCTGGCCGCCGCCCAGGCGCGCATGGGGCAGGTGACGGGGCTCGGCCTCGCGCTTTCGGGTCTCGCGGCCAATGCAACGCTGCTGGTGGTCCTGATCTTCGGCGCCAAACGGTTCGAGGCGGGTGGAATCGGCGCCGCGCAAGTGCCCATGCTGGTGCTGGGCGCCATGGCCGCGTTCGAAGCCACCGCCCCCTTGCCCGCCGCCATGCAATTTCTGGGGCAGATCAAGGAAGCCGCACGGCGTATCTTCACGCTCGCGGACCAGCCGCCCGCGGTGCCTGCTCCGGCCGCGCCCGCCCCGGCGCCGCAAGGTTTCGGGCTTGCCCTGCGGGACATCACGCTGCGCTATGCGCCTGACGAGTCCGCCGTGCTGGACGGCTTCACCCTTTCCGTCCCGGACGGACGGCATATCGGCATCGTCGGCCCGACCGGCGCCGGCAAAACCACCCTGATCAACCTGTTGCTACGCTTTCATGAATTTCAGGCCGGCGAGGCGTGGTTCGGCGGGCACGACCTGCGTGCCTATGGCAGCGCCGACATGGCCCGGCATATCACCGTCATCTCTCAGCGCAGCTATCTTTTTCACACGACCATTCGCGACAATCTCCTGCTCGCCAATGGCGCGGCCGACGAAACCGCCCTCTGGCACGCGCTGGAGGTGGCACAGCTCGCAGAGTTCGTCCGCGGGCTGCCGCGTGGCCTGGACAGCCGGGTGGGAGAAGGCGGCACGCGCCTTTCCGGCGGGCAGGCGCGGCGCGTGGCACTCGCCCGCGCGGTGCTGAAATCCACGCCCTGGCTGATCCTGGACGAACCAACGGAAGGGCTGGACACGGAAACCGAACAGGCTTTCCTGGCCGACCTCAAGCCCATCCTGGCGGGGCGCACGGTGCTTTACATCACGCATCGCCCCGCCGGGCTCAAACTGATGGACGAAGTCCACGCCCTGCGGGCCGGCCGGGCCGTGCGTGTCCTGTAACGATTTCAATCTTGACGCGTATTCCCCTTTAGGTAACCCTGCCGGGGTGCATTCTCGCCATGCAGGATGCTGAATACTGAAATGAACATTACTGATGGCTACACCCGCGCCCGAAAGGCGGGATTTGATAGAGATCAAGCCTTGAGCGGTTTATTGATTCTATACGCGGTTTGTTTAGTTAAAGGCTTCCACTAACTGGAGAGAGCGGTCATGCCGTTAATCGATCCGAGTGTCGTTGATCTGTCGCGTCTACAATTCGCGCTAACGGCACTCTACCATTTCCTTTTCGTGCCGTTGACCCTCGGCATGACCTTCCTGCTTGCCGCCATGGAGACCGTGTATGTCATCACGGGTAAGCAGATTTACAAAGACATGACCCAATTCTGGGGCAAGCTCTTTGGCATCAACTTCGCCATTGGCGTGGCCACGGGCCTGACCATGGAGTTCGAGTTCGGCACCAACTGGTCCATGTACTCGCATTTCGTGGGCGACGTGTTCGGCACCCCGCTGGCGATCGAAGGCCTGATGGCCTTCTTCATGGAGTCCACCTTCATCGGCTTGATGTTCTTCGGTTGGGACAGGCTTTCCAAGCCAGGCCATCTGGTGGTGACCTATCTGACCGCTCTGGGCTCCAACCTTTCAGCCTTGTGGATCCTGATCGCCAACGGCTTCATGCAGGACCCTCAAGGGGCGTCCTTCAATCCGGACACGATGCGCATGGAGTTCGACTCCTTCCTGAATCTCGTGTTCAGCCAGGACGCACAGGCGAAATTCGTGCACACCTCCATCGCGGGGTTTGTCACCGGCGCGCTGTTCGTGATGGGTATTTCCGCCTTCTACATCCTGCGCAAGCAGCATCGCGAACTCGCGGGCCGCTCCTTCCGCATGGCGGCCCTGTTCGGCATTATCTCCTCGTTGGCGGTCGTCACGCTGGGCGATGCGCTGGGCCGGCTGGATTATCTGGTGCAACCCACCAAGATCGCGGCCATCGAAGGGCTGTGGCAGGATAGCGATTCGGGCGGTTCCGCCGCCGCCGCGCCCTGGCTGGTCTTTGCCCTGCCGGACCAAGCCACTCAGACCAACCGCGCCGAGATCGGTATCCCCTACGTGCTGGATCCGCTGATCGCGCATTCCTTCGATACCAACATCCCCGGCCTGATCTCGCTTGAACAACAGGCTGGACCGCGTATCGAAAAGGGCATCACGGCGCTGAACGCCTTGCAGGCCTACGGCAAGACCCGTGACCCCGCCGCGCTCGCCACCTTCAAGGCGAACGAGAACGACATGGGCTATGGGTTCCTGGCACAGCGTTATGCGCCCGACCAGAATCTAAACCTGATCACACCGGCCAATCAGGGTGAGATCATCGCCAAGGCGGAGAAGGACACCATCCCCAACGTGTTCGTCACCTTCTGGGCGTTCCGCATCATGATGGCGCTGGGCTTTTACTTCGTGGCACTGTTCGCCTTCGCGGCTTATTTCAGCCTGAGGAACCGGCTGGAACGCCACCCGTTCCTGCTGAAGCTCAGCGTGTGGTCCATCCCGCTGCCGGTTCTGGCTTGCGAGTTCGGCTGGATCACGGCCGAGGCCGGTCGCCAACCCTGGTCCGTATTCGGCTGGCTGCCGACCTTCCAGGGCGCGTCCAGCCATAGCGTGGGCTATATGGTGTTCTCGCTCATCGGTTTCGCGCTGCTCTACAGCGCCTTCATCGCCGCCGAGCTGTACCTGATGTTCAAATTCGCGCGCCTCGGGCCCCAACCGCATCAGGCGGACGCCCCGGAGGCAGGTTCGGCGCCAATGTTCGCCGCGCCCGCCGAGTAAAAGGAACCATGTGATATGGAAATCTACGTAGTCCTGAAGGTGATCTGGGCGGTGTTGCTGGGGGTTCTGCTCTCAGGCCTCGCCGTGATGGT
This sequence comes from Acidocella sp., assembly GCF_050253495.1. Classification (NCBI taxonomy): domain Bacteria; kingdom Pseudomonadati; phylum Pseudomonadota; class Alphaproteobacteria; order Acetobacterales; family Acidocellaceae; genus Acidocella; species Acidocella sp. Next base: position 86,470 of record NZ_JBFWIX010000010.1, on the reverse strand, counting down.
CGGCATGGATATGGGCGTGGGCAGCCTGCTGCGCTTCGTCGGCAAAACGGATGGGGAGCGCCGCACGGCGCTCAACATCATCGGCCCGCACTGGGACGGCAACCAGGTATGGTTTATCCTGGGCGGCGGCGCGATTTTCGCCGCTTTCCCCACCCTCTACGCCACCTCTTTCTCGGTGTTCTACGTGGTGATGATCCTGCTGTTGTTCAGCATGATCATGCGCCCCGTGGCCTTCGAATATCGTTCCAAGGTGGATACCGGAAAATGGCGCGCTACCTGGGATTGGGCCTTCCTGATCTCCGGCGCGGTGCCGATGATCGTGTACGGCGCGGCCTTCGGCAACGTCATACAGGGGGTCGGTTTCCACTATGGGTGGGACGGGCAGTATTATCAGGATGAAAGCTTCATCTGGTATCTGCTCAACCCCTTCGCCATCCTGTGCGGCTTGGTGTCCCTTTCGCTGTCCATCCAGCAGGGCGGCACGATGCTGATGATCCGTGGCGAAGAGCCCATTTATGGCCGCGCCCGCAAGGCGGCCATCGGCGCCGGCATCGTGGGCACGGTGCTGTTCATCATCGGCGGGTTCTGGGTGGCCCATATCGCCGGTTATGCCTTCACCTCTCCGGTCGATCCGGGTGCCCCCGCGACACCGCTAACCGGCCCGACCGTGGCGCTCGTCGTCGGGGCCTGGATGCATAATTACGCGGCTTATCCCATCCTCTGGGCGTTGCCCGTCCTCGGTGTGGTTGGCATGCTTGGCGCGGCATTGTTGAACAGCGTGCGCAAACCGGCCGTGGCTTGGTGGTTCGGGGCGCTCGGTTGGATCGGTGCGATCTTCACGACAGGGGCCAGCATGTTCCCCTTCCTGATGCCATCCACCACCAATCCCAGCCAGAGCCTCACCGTCTGGAATGCCGCCGGCAGCCAGTATAATCTCGGCTGGATGCTGTTCTTCGCCCTGGTCTTCACGCCCGCCATCATCTGCTACACGTCCTGGTGTTTCTACGTGATGCGCGGCAAGGTGAAGGTCGAGCATGTCGTTCACGACGAGCACAGCTATTAAGGAGCCACGCAATGGGTAAGTTTTTCAGCTTTGTCGGCTTGGCCTTGGTGCTCGCTTTGGCGCTGCTCCTGGCCGTGGTGGCCGGCGATTACGGCCCGTGGTACTTTGCCTGGCTGGTCGGCACGGTCATGATCGTGCTGATCGCCGGATGCGGCGCGGTACTGTTCGATAGCCAGCAGAAAGACGGAAACGGAGAAATCTGATGCCGCACGACCTGGAAAGCCTGATCGTTTTCATCCCCTTCCTGTATCTGGGATTTTGCTACATCGCTTATCTTTATACCCGGAAGAAATTCCCTTAAGCCCTCCTCGGGATCTTTCGGGTTTCGGCCGCGCCGGGGCGTCAGCCTCAGGCGCGGTTTTATTTTGTGGGGTGGACAAAGTACCGCCCAAGCGCATCCTATGGCGCAATCACGATAGGGGCGCCCATGGCCGGACAGGATCAATCCCAGACTCTCGGATTCAGCGTGTTGCTGGTCTGCGACAAGCTGCACGAGCCCACCGCCCTTGGCCGTGCCGCCCGGGCCTTGCTGGCCGACCTGAAAAACCATGACGTGACCGCCACCACCTCGCTCTCCGCCGCCGATGCGGGAGATGAGATCGAGGCCAATCCACATCTACAGGCGATCATCCTCGATTGGGATCTGCACCAGGATCCCGGCCATGCCCACGCCCAAGCCTTGCTGACATCCATCCGCGCGCGCAATGCGAAAGTACCCGTCTTCCTCCTGGCCGAACGCAACGACGCCGCCCACGTGCCCGCCAAGGTGATGAGCGAGGCCGATGGCTTCATCTGGCTGCTGGAAGATTCCATGGAATTCATCAGCAACCGCGTGCTGGCCGCCGTGCGGCGCTACCGCCAGCAACTTCTGCCCCCCATGTTCGGCGCCCTGACCAGATTCGCCGATGAGGCCGAATATTCCTGGCACACGCCGGGCCATACCGGCGGCTCCGCCTTTCTGCGCTCCCCCGCCGGGCGGATGTTCTATGATTATTTCGGCGAGAAGCTGCTGCGGGCGGATCTTTCCATCTCGGTGGCGGAACTCGGCTCCCTGCTGGACCATACCGGCCCCATAGGCGCCGCCGAGCGCTACGCGGCGCATGTGTTCGGCTCGGATCGCTCCTATTTCGTCACCAACGGCACCTCCACCGCCAACCGGGTGGTGATGACGGCCAATGTCGCGCGTGGAGAGATCGTGCTGGCGGATCGCAACGCGCATAAATCCATCGAGCACGGGCTGGCGCTCACGGGCGCGCGGCCGGCCTATCTGCTGCCCTACCGCAACCATCTGGGCATGATCGGCCCCATTCCGCCCGCATCCCTGACGAAGGAGGCCATCGCCCATAATCTCGCCACCTCCCGCCTCACCGCGGGCGGCGGCGGCAAGCCGGCACTCGCCATCGTCACCAACTCCACCTATGACGGGCTTTGCTACAACGCCGCCAGGGTAGAGGAACTTCTCGGCGCCTCCGTGGACAAGATATTGTTCGACGAAGCTTGGTTCGGCCATGCGCGGTTCAACACACTCTATCAAAATCACTACGCCATGCGTGGTCCGGCGGCCGAGACAGACCGCACCGGCCCCAGCGTCTTCGCCACCCAATCCACCCACAAGCTGCTGGCCGCGCTCTCCCAGGCCTCGATGGTGCATCTGCGCGAGCGGCGGGCGAAAATCGAGCATGTGCGCTTCAACGAATCCCTGATGATGCATGCCTCCACCTCGCCCAACTACGCCATCATCGCCTCCACCGATATCAGTTCCGCGATGATGGACGGCGCGGGCGGACAATTGCTCACCTGCGAGGCGATCGCCGAGGCGGTTTCCTTCCGCCAGACCATGGCGCGGCTGCAAGCCGAATTCGCTGAACAGGATGACTGGTTCTTTGGCGTCTGGCAGCCGGACATGGTGCGCGACGCGGCCGGAGAGGTGCCTTTCATCGACGCCCCGGCCGAAATGCTGGTGGAAAACCAGGCCTGCTGGGCACTGGAACCCAGCGCCTCCTGGCACGGCTTCACCGGACTGGAACCCGGCTATTGCATGTTGGACCCGATCAAAGTCACGCTCACCACCCCCGGCATGGCTCGCTCAGGCAGGCTGGAAGACACCGGCATCCCAGCCCCCTTGCTCAACCATTACCTGGCGGAGCACGGCATCACACCGGAAAAGACGGCGAATTTCTCCATCCTGTTCCTGTTCTCCATCGGCGTGACCAAGGGTAAATGGGGCTCTCTGGTGAACGCGCTGCTGGATTTCAAACGCGATTACGATTCCAACACCCCACTGGCCCGTGCCTTGCCGCAGCTTTGCGCCACGCACCCCGCCGCCTATGGGGCAATGGGGCTGAAGGATCTCGGCACCACCATGTTCTCGGCCATGAAGCTCACCGCCTATCCGGAGCGGCTGCAGGAAGCCTATAATTTCCTGCCGACACCGGAGATGATCCCGGCCGAGGCGCATGACCGGCTGATCCGCGGCGAGGGCGGCATGGCCCGGCTCGACGGGCTGGCGGGCGGCGTGGCGGCCACCGCCATCGTGCCCTACCCACCCGGCATTCCGCTGCTGATGCCCGGTGAGAATTTCGGCCCGGCGGATGGCCCGGTGCTGCGCTATCTGACGGCGCTGGAGGATTTCGACAAACGCTTTCCCGGATTCGGGCACGACACGCACGGGGTGGAGCCGGGGGAATCCGGCTATCAGGCATTGCGCTATTGATGCGCCGGCGGGTTTGATTCAGGCCCGTGTTCCGCCTTTTCAAGCTGTGCGGGCGAAGGCCCCACGGCGGCGGGCTCGCTGAAGCGCGGAACACGGCCATAATGACCGAAATTGATGATGCGCGCCTCGGCAAGGTGGATCTGCCCGAACAAGCGCGACCTGATCACCAGAACCGCCAGCGCCGAGCCAAGCAACGGACCGACCAGATAGATCCACAGCCCGAAAAAATCGTGATTGAATAAGGCCGGGCCAAGGGAACGGGCGAAATTCGTGCTGTCACCGGAGATCCAGGCGACGAAGGGATTGGCGCAAAAGAAATACGCCCCGCCAACCCAAGGCGCGAACAGATGCAGGCGCGGATGCGACGCGGCATAATACAGCGCGAAAACAAGACCCATCGTGGCCGCCAGTTCCGCGAGCATGACCAAATACAACGCAAGACCATGTGCCGGCAGGGTCGATGCATAATGCACCGCGCAGAGCCAAGCTCCCCAGCCAGGCAACAGACGGCCACTCAGATAGATAAGCGCCGTGCCAACACAGGCTCCCACGATCTGCGCGGCGAAATACCCGCCCGCATCCAAGGGGGCCAGTTTCCCACCCAAGGTAAAAGCCAAGGTGACCGAAGGGCTGAGATGAGCCCCGCTGGTGCGGCCAAACCGCGTCATGGCGGCCAACGTGCCGGCCGATCCAAAGCACAGCCCACACAAGGCTGTCTGCAATGCCGGATGAGCGCGCAGCAACACCGCCAGAAACGATCCCGGTGCCGCCAGAAAGGTATTGGTCATGATCCCCAGCATCATGAGCACTCCGGTCGCCACCGCCTCGCAGCCATAAAGTTTCCAATGCAACGGATGGTCGGGGTGCGGTTTGCCCGCCAAGGGCCTGTCTGTCAGTTCCCGGCGATGGAACCTGATATGGGGGAAGTGAATATGCGGCTTCTGGGCGTGCCGGGCTGGATAAAGATGGCGCGAGGCCGGCCCAGCCGTGGATTCACCATGCCCCTGCACCAAAAACACCTCCTAAAACATTGAAAAGAAGCGGCTAAGCCACCTAAATCCGGTATATGGGACTAAGCGGCCCGTTTGACAGTACAAAGCGGGCAAAACGGCCCGGCCATCAAGACAGGCCCCCGGTTAAACCGGTTAAAATGGAAGCGGGGCCCGGGCCGCAAAAGGATCGCCACCATTCCTGGAATGCCCCCATCTGAGCGGGCAAAGTCACGCGCCAAGACGATGGGCTGGTGCCCCGTCCCTGAAATTCGTGGTGAGGTTCAGAGGTAAGCAGGCCACTGAGGAGCTGAACCGTCTCCGTGGGGCAATGCAAACGGAGCGCCCTAATGTCCCTTACTCTCCAAGCGGTCCGTCAACGCCAGCAATAATGAGAGCACGGCAAAACCCAGCACGATGATGAGCTGCCAGAACAGATTCCTGTCTGTCTCATTGGCGATATTCAGGAAGCTGCGCAGCAGATGCACCGCCGCGATCACGGTCATGGAAGCAAGCAATTTCAGCTTCAACCCGGCGAAATCAATATGGGACATCCATTCCGGCCGCGGATCGCTGACGTTGAACTCCACCTTTCGGACAAAATTCTCATAGCCGGAGAGGATCACCAGCACGACGAGATTGGCGGTCAATGATAAATCGATCAGCGACAAGGTGAAGAGCAGAAGCTGGCTGTCGGTGATGCCGCTGATCGTCGGAACGGCATGGACGATCTCGGAAATGAAATATCCCACCAGCACCGCCAACAACAGCAGCATGGAGAGATAGATCGGCACGATGAGCCATCGCCCGCCGAAGATGACGGCTTCAATGATACGGACAAGCGGGTTCATGCCGCGGTTCCCGCTGGACGGTCTATGCTGGCGGCCTGCCGCGTCTTGTCACTGCGCGCCCGGTGCTTCTTCATATCCGGCACTGTACGCGCCACGCCGGCTTTCGCAAACCAAGACGGAAACCGCGCCGGCAGGCTGGTCTTATACGTTGAAACGGAAGAGCAGCACGTCGCCGTCCTTCACCACATACTCCTTGCCTTCCACGCGCAGCTTGCCCGCATCACGCGCTCCGGCCTCTCCCTTGCCGGCCACGTAATCCTCATAGGCGATGGTTTCAGCCGCGATGAAGCCACGCTCGAAATCGCCATGGATCACACCAGCCGCCCCCGGCGCCTTGGTGCCTTTCACGATTGTCCAGGCCCTGGTTTCCTTCGGACCGACCGTGAAATACGTGATCAGCCCCAGCAGCGCGTATCCGGCGCGGATGATCCGGTCCAACCCGGAATCTTCCAACCCCAGATCCGCCAGGAACCCGGAGCGGTCTTCCTCGGGCAACTGGCTCACCTCGGCCTCGATGGCCGCCGAGATCACCACATGCGCGGCCCCTTCGGCGGCGGCCATTTCCGCCACGCGGGCGGATTGCGCGTTGCCGGTCGCGGCGGCGGCTTCCTCCACGTTGCATACATACAGAACCGGCTTGGACGTCAGCAGGTTCAGGCGCTTCACCGCCTCTTCCTCGCCCTTGGGAATGCCCATCCGCGCGGGCTTGCCCTCTTCCAGCAGCGCGATCAACGGTTCAACCAGCGCCAGTTCGGCGGCGGCCTGCTTGTCGTTACTCTTGGCCTTTTTCTGCAATAGCGGCACACGTTTGGTCAGGCTCTCCAAATCCGCCAGCATCAGTTCGGTCTCCACCGTCTGCGCATCGCGGATCGGATCCACCGAGCCTTCCACATGAGTGATATCGTCGTCCTCGAAGCAGCGCAGCACATGCACGATGGCGTCCACCTCACGGATATTGGCCAGGAACTGGTTGCCCAGCCCCTCACCCTTGGAGGCGCCGCGCACCAGCCCGGCAATATCGACAAATTCCAGGCTGGTCGGCACGATCTTCACGGATTTGCCAATTTCGGCCAGTTTCAGCATCCGCTTGTCCGGCACGGCCACGCGGCCGGTATTCGGTTCGATGGTGCAGAAGGGATAATTCGCCGCTTGAGCCGCCACTGTGGCGGTGAGCGCGTTGAACAGAGTAGATTTGCCGACATTCGGCAGCCCCACGATCCCGCAATTGAACCCCATTATGTCTGCTCCCCGCTCACCCGCGCGATGCGGGTCATGAAATCTTCCGGCTTACCCTCGGCCAGCAAGGCGGCACTGTCCGCCACGGCGTCCAGCAATGGCTCCAGCCAGCCCTTGTCCATCTTGGAAAAATCCCCCAGCACATAGCCGGTCACCCGCGCCTTGTCGCCAGGATGGCCGATGCCAAGCCGCACCCGCCAGTAATCCGGCGTGGAAAGATGCCTGTCCGTGCTGCGCAACCCGTTATGCCCGGCATTGCCGCCGCCTTTTTTCACGCGGACCTTGCCTGGCGCCAGATCAAGCTCGTCATGGAATAAAGTGATGTCCCCTGGAGCGATCTTGTAGAAGCTCGCCGCTTCCTGCACCGCCTCGCCGGACAAATTCATGTAGGTCATCGGTTTCAGCAGCAAAATCTTCCGCGTGCCGATGCGCCCTTCCGAAACCAATCCCTTGAAACGGGCTTTCCAGGCGGAAAAACCATGGCGGGACGCAATCGCGTCCACGGCCATGAAGCCGATATTATGACGTTGCCGCGCCATGCCCGGTTCCGGGTTTCCAAGGCCAACCCAAAGCAGCATGGCGCGGCGCGTTCAGTCTTTACTTCTTGGCGGCAGGTGCTGGAGCTGCTTTCTTGGCCCCCTTCGCGGCGGTGGCGGCAGCGGCGGCGGCGGCCTCGGCGGCGACCTGCTCGGCCGAGACCAGCGGCGGCGCGATGGTCGCGATCACGAAATCGCGGCCGGTGATCACCGGCTTGCAGTGCTCAGCGCCCTTCAGGTCGTGCCAGCGCACATTGTCGTTGATGTCGAGGTCGTTCAGATCGATCTCGAACTTCTCGGGGATATGGTCGGCATCCACCACCACTTCCACCTTGTGGCGCACGACGTTCAGCACACCGCCACGCTTCAGGCCAGGAGAGGTCCCTTCGTTGAGGAAGTGCACGGCAACCGCCACCTTCACCGGCTCACCGGCGACGAGACGCTGGAAATCCACATGCTCGGGCTGATCGGTGACGGGGTGAAAGGACACATCGCGCATCAGCGCGCGGGTCTTGGTCCCAGCCACGTCGATCTCATAGAGGCGCGAGCGCCAGCCGCCGCGCTTCAATTCCCTCATCACGATGCGCGGGTCCAGCGCGATCAGCGCGGGCTCCTGACGGGCACCATAAACCACGGCGGGCACCTTGCCCTCACGCCTCGTCGCCCGCGCCACCCCCTTGCCGGCACGCGAACGAGCAGAGGCCTCAACCAATTCAAATTCGGCCATTTTCAGCTCCATACAAACAACAAAAGCCGGCCTCCAGGGGTGCCGGCGGGCGGGGTTTATCCGGTTTTCACCACTCTTTCAACCGATGCGGCCCAGCGCTAGGCTGCCATGCATGAAGATCGCCCTCTATCAAGGCCCTGGCTGCCTGAACAATGTCCAAGCCGGCTTTGCCCATCTGCACACGCAAGCCAGCAAGGCCAAGGCACAGGGAGCCAACCTGCTGATCCTGCCGGAGATGTATCTCTCCGGCTATAATGTCGGTGCCGAGGCCGCCTTGGCCCAGGCCCTCCCGCAATCCGGCCTGACCGCGGCGCGGGAAACAGCCCGGGCGCTGAACATCGCGCTGGTGTTCGGCTATCCGGAACGGGTGGGCGAAAACGTCGCCAACGCGGCGGTGCTGATCGGCCCGGATGGACAAATTCTGTTGAATTACCGCAAGAGCCATCTGTTCGGCGATCTGGACCGGCGGATGTTCAAACAGACCGGCGCGGATTTCCCGATCGCGGAGCTTGGCGGCGTCAAAATCGGGCTGCTGATCTGCTACGACATCGAATTTCCCGAACCCGCCCGGCGGCTGGCCCTGGCCGGAGCGGACGTCATTCTTGTCCCCACGGCGCAGATGGAACCATATGAGCAGGTGGCGCGGCACGTTATCCCCACCCGGGCTTATGAAAACCAAGTCTATATCGCCTATGCCAACCATTCCGGCGCGGAAAACGGGCTGGGCTATATCGGGCTGTCCAGCATTTGCGGGCCCAACGGCGCGGTGCTGGCCATGGCGGGCACGGACGAGACCATGCTGTTCGCGGATACCGACCCCGCCCACCACGCGGCCGTGCGTCAGGCGGACCCATTCTTCAAAGACCGCCGCCCGGAGCTTTACGGTCCGCTCTCTCACTAATGGCCATCTTCCTGCTCGTCCCCGGCGCCTGGCATGGCGCCTGGTGCTGGAACAACCTGACCCCGCGGCTGGAACAGGCGGGGCATGGCGTGCTGACGCCGGATCTGGCGGATGTCCCGCCCGGCGCCAACCCCTTGCCTCTCTGGGCGCGGCAGGTCGCCACGCTGGCGCGCACAGCCCCGGAACCCGTCATACTGGTTGGCCATAGCCGGGGCGGGCTCGTCATTTCAGAAGCCGCCGCGCTGGCCCCCGGCGCCGTAAGCCAGCTCGTTTATCTTTCCGCCTTTTTGCTCCCCGCCGGACAAAGCATGCAGAGCGCCATCTCCCTGCCCGAGGCCGGAGGTGAACCGGATTATCTCCGCCCCGCGCGCGGACGGCGGCTGGCCGTGGCGGCGGAAGCTGTCATCCCCCGTTTTTATCATCTGGCCGCCCCGGACATGGCGAAAAGCGCCGCAGAGCGCCTGCGCCCGGAACCTTTGGGCAGTTTCACCGCCCCCTCCACCGTCACACCGGAAGGGTTCGGCCAGATTCCCCGCGCCTATATCGAATGCACCCAGGATCGGGTGCTCCCGCTCGCCCTGCAACGGCGGATGCAACAAACATTACCCTGTACCCCGGTCCTCGATTTACCGGCGGACCACTCGCCCTTCCTCTCCATGCCGGAGAAACTGGCGGAGGGACTGCTCAGCCTCAGCCCAATCCAGCAAGGCAAGCCAGCTGATAGGTAATAAAGGCCGAGCCATAAGCCAGGGCCAGCATATAAACAAACACCAGGGCCACCCAGCGCCAGCCGCCCGTCTCCCGCCGGATGGTCGCGAGCGTGGACGCGCATTGCGGAGAAAATACATACCAAGCCAGCAGCGCCAGGGCCGTTGCGATGCTCCAATGCGCCGCCAGCACCCCTCCCAGATGTCCCGGATCATCCGCCGAGGCGGAAATGGAGTAAACGGTGCCAAGCGCCGCCACCGCCACCTCGCGGGCCGCCATGCCGGGGATCAGCGCCACGTTGATCTGCCAGTTGAACCCGATGGGCGCGAAAACCGGCGCCAGGAAATGGCCAATCCAAGCCGCGGCACTGTAATCGATGGCCGGGTGCGTTGCCCCCTTCGGCGGTAGCGGCAAGGAGCAAAGCGCCCAGATGACCACCATCATCGAGAAAATCGTCGTGCCCGCGCGATGCAGGAAAATCTTGCCGCGCTGATACAGCCCAATGGCGATGCTACGCGGGCTGGGCAGCTTGTAATCCGGCAATTGCAACAGGAACGGATCATGCTGCGCCTTGCGCCAAACCAGCCGCTTCATGATGAAGGACACACACAGAGCCGCCACGATGCCCATCGCATAGAGCCCGAACATCACCAGCCCTTGCAGTTGCACGCCCCAGAACACGTCCCTGTTCGGAATGAAGGCGCCGATGATGAGCGTGTAAACCGGAATCCGCGCCGAGCAGGTCATCAGCGGCGCGACCAGGATCGTCGCCAGCCTGTCCCGGCGCCCATCGATCACACGGGTGGCCATGATTCCCGGAATGGCGCAGGCGAAGCTTGAAAGCAGTGGAATGAAGGCGCGGCCATGCAACCCCGCCCCGCCCATGATCCTGTCCATCAGAAAGGCCGCACGGGCCATATAGCCGAAATCTTCCAGAACCAGGATGAAGAAAAACAAAATCAGGATCTGCGGCAGGAACACCACCACCGACCCCACGCCGTTCAACACCCCATCCCGGATGAAGCTCAAAACCGGCCCATCCGGCAGGTAATGCGCGGCCATGACGCCGAGCCAGTCGAACAGGTTGGAAATCGCGTCCATCGGCGCCTGGGCCCAGGTGAACACGGCCTGGAACATCACGAACAGGATGGCGAACAACACCACCAGCCCGGCCACCGGATGCAGCAGCACCGCATCGATCCGCGAGGTCGCCGTATAGGGCTGCACCGGCATCGTCACGCATTGGGCGATCAGCCTGTCGGCCTCGCGTTGCAAATCACGCAAGGCATGCCGGTCCGGGGCCTGCCAATCCGGTATCTTTTCCGGCGCGGGCAGCCCCTGGGCCAAAAGCCCGTCCAAAAACCCAAGCAGCTCCTTGGTCCCGGCCTTGCGCACCGCGACCGACGACACCACGGGCATCCCCAGCGCCGCCGACAGCTTGTCCGTATCGATCAGGATTCCGCGATGCCTGGCAATATCCGCCATGTTCAGCACCAAGGCCATCGGTGTGCCCAGCACCCGCAATTCCAGCGCCAGCCGCAAGGACAAGCGCAGATCCGTTGCATCCGCGACGCAAAGCAGAAATTCCGGGGGCTGTTCGCTGGAAAGCCGGCCCAGCACCACATCGCGGGCAATCACTTCATCGGGGCTGCGCGCCCGCAACGAATAAGTGCCTGGCAGGTCCAGCACCCGCACCGCGCGGCCTTCCGGCGTCACGAAACCGCCCGCCTTGCGTTCCACCGTCACACCCGGATAATTCGCCACATGCTGCCGGCTACCGGTCAGGGCGTTGAACAGCGCCGTCTTGCCGCAATTCGGATTCCCGATCAGCGCGATTTGCGCGGCCTTCCCGCCCGCGGCGGCGACCGTCCGCTCGGGAACCTCGGCACAATGAGCCATCTGGTTTTTAACCGGCTTCCGGCACGACGAAAATGGCCGCCGCTTCCCGGCGGCGCAGGGCAAAAGTGGCGCGGTCATTGATCCGCACGGCGATTGGATCGCGCCGGATCAGTCCCTGATGACGCACCTCGACCTTGGCGCCTTCCACCAAACCCATCTCCAGCAGGCGGCGTTCCAGCTCATCGGCGGGCAGGCCGCCATGGACCCCTTCGGTATCGATGGCCAGGATGATGCCGCAAAAGCCCGGGCTCGCCTCACCCAAAGCAAGACTGGGCGTCTGCGCCCCCGTGGCCTGAAAATTGAACGCGTCCTGACGCAACATCGCGCACCGTCCGTAAAGAAGAGATCGGCTTTGGAAGTTAATGCAAACAAATCTCAATTGCAAGATGATTATGCGAGAACCCGGCGCTGTCATTCTTCCTGAATTTCAATCAAGATTTCAAATAATAATTGAACAGGCCTTTGACTTTCACCATAGTAAGGAGAAACGGAGGAATAAAATGCTCGTAAAAACCATATTGAGGCACAAACCACCTGGTTTCGTATCCGTTCCGTCTGACATGCCCGTCAGCGGCGTCATCAATGTCCTGGCGGAAAAGGGCATCGGCGCCGTGCTGGTGGTCGAAAACGGTGAATTGATCGGGATTTTGAGCGAACGTGACATCGTGCGCAGCCTGTCGGCGCGCGCGGCGGATACCTTGACCATGACCGCCGGGGCGCTGATGACCCGCAACCCCACCACCGGCTCGCCGGAAACCACCGTGGAACAAGCGATGGAGATGATGACGGAGGGGCATTTTCGCCATTTACCCGTTCTGGAGAATGGCCGCCTGACAGGCCTTGTCAGCATCGGGGATGTGGTGAAAGCCCGAATCGACCAGAGCGAGCATGAGGTGGAAACGCTGCGCACCTACGTCACCGGCAAGGTCTAGACCCTCCGGCCAGGCGCGGCTTGTGGGGACCGCAAGGCTGGCCGGTTAATTTGCATCATTGACTTGGCCGCCCGAGCGGCGTTCCCTACGTGAAATTTTCGCCATACACGGGTCAAGATGCATAAATTTCTTATTAAATGCGACGAAGCCCTGGCCGAGATTTCGGCCCAGGGGCGTTATCGCCGGTTCGTGGCGCTGGACAAACTAGCCGACCGTTTCCCTTATTATTCCGTCACCATGGAAGGCAAGACGCGGGATATTCTCGTCTGGTCCACCAATGATTATCTCGCCATGGGCACGGATCCACGCGTGATCGAAGCCTCGGCCGAGGCGGCGCGGCGCTATGGCGCGGGGGCCGGCGGCACACGCAACATCGCTGGTTCGTCGCCTTTGCATGTCGCTCTGGAAGAAGAGCTGGCCGACCTGCACGGCAAGGACACCGCCTTGCTTTTCACCTCCGGCTATGTCTCCAACCAGGCGACACTGACCGCCATCCTCAATTCCCTGCCCGACTGGCATGTGTTCTCGGATGCGCAAAACCATAATTCCATGATCGTCGGCATCAAGGGCGGCAAAACCGCCACGGTGCGCGTCTTCAAGCATAACGACATGGCCGACCTTGAACGCCTGCTGGCCGAGGCCCCCGCCGAAGCACCAAAACTGATTGTGTTCGAGAGCGTCTATTCCATGGATGGCGACATTGCCCCCCTGAAGGCGATTTGCGATCTGGCGGACAAATATAACGCCTTAACCTATCTGGACGAGGTGCATGCCGTGGGCATGTACGGCGAACATGGCGGCGGTGTATCGGAACGAGACGATGTTGCCCGGCGCATCACGATCATCGAGGGCACCCTGGCCAAGGGCTATGGCTGTCATGGCGGCTATATCACCGGCGATTTCAAGGTGCTGGACTATATACGCTCGGTCGCGGCCGGCTTCATCTTCACCACCGCCCTGCCCCCGCCCACCGTGGCGGCCGCTCTCACCTCCATCCGCATCCTGAAGGAGGATAATGAGCGCCGCGCCAGATTGTTCGAGCGCGCGGAAACGCTGAAAGCCAAATTCAAGGCTGCCGGGTTACCGGTGATGGAGAGCAATTCCCACATCGTGCCGCTGATGATCGGTGACGCCGCCAAGGCCACGGATGTTTCCATGCGGCTGATCAGGGAATTCAGCATGTATGCCACGCCAATCAATTATCCCACCGTGGCGCGCGGCACGGAACGTCTGCGCTTCACCCCTGGACCAAAACACACGGATGAGATGATGGACCGTCTCGTCACCGCCCTGCAACATATCCTCCTGCCAGCAACCACACAGGCGGTTTGACGCGCCCCCGCCCTTGCGGCGTTGAACAAAACGATTCCGGAACAGCGTCTTCATGATGCTGTTCCGTTCAGGAACGTTCCAAAAAGTACATGCACTAAACTACTTCCTTTCACCTCCAAAACCTGCAATAAGGTTCATTAAGGGGTCGAAGTCTTGGCCCTGAACGATAAGAAACGACGTTGTTCTGGAGGAACAAGATTATGAAGCTCGCAAACCCCGCCCCTCTCGGGCTATTCGGTTTTGCCCTCACCACGTGGCTGCTCTGCCTGGTCAATGCTGGCTTCCTGCCCGGCACGTCTGTGCCTCTGGTGCTGGCCATGGCCATCGCTTTTGGCGGCACCGCGCAATTCTGCGCCGGCCTGATGGAGATGGTCAAAGGCAATACCTTCGGCTTTGTCGCCTTCTGCTCATACGGCGCCTTCTGGTGGAGCTTCGCGCTATTTGTCGAATTCTTCGCCAAGGATGTGCCCGGGGCCGCCGTCGGCTGGTATCTCCTGGCCTGGGGCGCCTTCACCTTCGCCATGTGGATCGGCACATTCGCCCTCAACCGCACCTTGTTCCTCATTTTCCTGGCGCTGTGGGTTACCTTCGCCCTGCTTGGTTTCGCCGATCTGCTCGGCATTCCCTCGCTCGGCACGCTGGGCGGCTATGGCGGGCTCATCACCGCGCTGCTGGCCTTCTATCTCGGCGCGGCGGAACTCATCAATGAGGCACATGGCCACACCGTTCTGCCCATTGGCGCGCCCGGCGCCCGGCTCGCCCCGGCACCGGCCGAATAACCGCCTCAGTTTCCTTCACAAATCGACCCAGGCAATTCGTTTGCCTGGGTTTTTTTGTTGTATCCCGTGTCTGACGGCCCATCGTTAGGGAGTTGTTATGAAGTCTCGGGAATATTTCACTCGAATGAATTTCACACCAGCGGAGGCGCCGACTTGAAAAATAGTCTAGGTTGACAAAGGTCAATGAGACTTTTCGTATAATCGGATCATGATTGAGGGGACTATAATCAAAGGAGTCTGACTATCATGACCGAAAAAACTTCGTCTGATCCCATGGGGCTGCTGTCCCTTTCCCAGGACTGGATCGCCTCTCAACAGAAATTCATGCCATCCGGCCGAATTCTCAACCAGTTGGCCGAAACCGTCCGCACCATCACCCAAGCGCAAATCACCTACAGCCAGACCGTGATGCGCGCCAACGCCGCCCTGCTTGCCGCCATGATGGAAGCGCCAGGGCACAGCCATAAAAAGGAAGATGCCGCCGTGACCGAACGCCCCAGCAAAACCGCCCACCGACCCGATACATCCGCTCCATGACCGACCCCACCTTGCCGGGAAGCCTTGCTGGCAAGCGCGGGCTCGTTCTTGGTATCGCCAACCAGCATAGCATCGCGGCTGGTTGCGCAAGATCCTTCGCAGATGCTGGCGCCGTGTTGGCCGCCACCTATCTGAATGAAAAAGCCAAGCCTTATGTCTCGGCGGTGACGGAGCATTTACCGTGCGAGAGTCTCATGCCCTGCGATGTGCAAAAGCCGGGTGAGTTGGAGGCCGTGTTCGACGATCTCGCCAAACGCTGGGGAAAGCTTGATTTTGTCTTGCATTCCATCGCCTTCGCACCCGCGGCCGACCTGCATGGCCGAGTGGTGGATTGTTCCGCCGCCGGTTTCGCGACAGCCATGGATGTTTCCTGTCATTCCTTTCTGCGCGCGGCCAAGCTGGCGGAACCCTTGATGCAGGATGGCGGCTCCCTGCTTGCCGTCACCTATCTGGGCTCCGAACGCGTTATCTCGCATTACGGTCTCATGGGCCCGGTCAAGGCCGCGCTGGAAAGCTCCGTGCGCTATGCCGCCGCCGAACTTGGCCCCAAGAACATCAGGGTGAACGCGATCTCACCCGGCCCCATCGCCACCCGTGCCGCAGGTGGCATCGACCATTTCTCCGACCTGCTGGAAACCGCCGCGCACAAGGCTCCCGAGGGCCGCTTGGCGACAATTGCGGATTGCGGAGCCATGGCGGCCTTTCTGGTCAGCGACGCGGCCCGTATGCTGACCGGCACCATAACCCCCATCGATGGCGGAGAACATCTGCTTGGTTGACAATTGGAGTGTCCCGGATGCCGGATAAGGACGAAACCTGTAACGATCTCGACCGGGCGATGCATGCCGCCCAAGCCCGCCTGACAGGCGGCATGTCGATGACCGCGCTCGCCCTGGCCTGGACCGACTGGGCATTGCACATGGCCGACCAGCCGGGCCGGCAAATGCAACTGGCCCGGCAAGCCGTCTCTGATTGGACCTCCCTGACCCGGCAAGCCTTGGGGCTGGAGTTCAGCCCCCTGGAGCCTGAGCCGCAGGATCATCGCTTCCGCGATCAAGGCTGGCAACACGGTCCCGCCGCCCTGGCCGCGCAGAGCTTTCTGCGTACCGAACGCTTCTGGGATCAGGCGACCAAGAACATCCCCGGCGTCTCGCTCGAAAATGAGCGGATCGTGAATTTCGCCGCCCGCCAGATTCTGGATGTCATCGCGCCCACCAATTTCCCATGCTGCAATCCCGAGGTGCTGACCAAGGCGCAAGCCACCTCAGGTGAAAGCCTGCGCCAGGGCGCGAAAAACCTCGTCGCCGATCTGCGCAGCGTCGGCAACACCAAGGTTCAACCCTTGCCGATGAAACCTGGCAAGGATGTCGCCATCACCCCCGGCCAGGTGGTGTTCCGCAACGATCTTCTGGAATTGATCCAATATTCACCAGAGACCGACACCGTCCGGCCCGAGCCCGTCCTCATCGTGCCCGCCTGGATCATGAAATATTATATCCTCGATCTGTCACCGCGGAACTCGATGGTGAAATATCTCGTGTCCCAGGGCTTCACCGTCTTCTGCATCTCCTGGCGCAATCCCGATGCTTCGATGCGCGATGTCTCATTGGACGATTACCGGGGCCTTGGCACCATGGCGGCCCTGGATGCCATCAGCGCCATCTGCGGCAAGGAAACGAAAATCCATGCCACCGGCTATTGCCTGGGTGGCACGCTACTCGCCATCACCGCCGCCGCCATGGCCCGCGATCATGATGAGCGTCTCGCCAGTATCACCTTGCTCGCGGCCCAGACGGATTTCACCGAAGCTGGAGAGTTGCAACTTTTCATCAATGATTCGCAGCTGCATTTTCTCGACGACGCGATGTGGTCGCAAGGCTACCTGGATTCCAAGCAAATGGCGGGCGCCTTTGAAATGCTGCGCGCCAACGACCTCGTCTGGTCGCAAATGATCCGGCGCTATTATCTGGGTGAACAGGACCACCCGAATGACCTGATGTCCTGGAACATGGACGCAACCCGCATGCCCTATCGCATGCATTCCGACTATCTGCGCAAATTATTCCTGAACAACGATCTCGCGGAAGGCCGGTTGGAAGCTGGCAACCGCAAAATCTCCCTGGCCGACATTCATCTGCCCTTTTTCGTCATTGGCACGGAAACCGACCATATTGCCCCCTGGCGTTCGGTCTATAAATTGCAGCAACTCAATAGCAGCGATTTTACCTTCGTGCTGACATCCGGCGGGCATAATGCCGGCGTGGTGAGTGAGCCAGGCCATCCACACCGGCATTTTTGCAAGCTGGAACGCAAATCCGGCGATCTGTTCATTCCGCCGGATGAATGGCAGACCCTTGCCACCTGTGAGGAAGGGTCCTGGTGGCCAGACTGGGCGGGATGGCTCTCCAAACATTCCGGCAAACCCGTTAACCCACCACAAACCGGCGCGCCGAAAGCCGGTTACCCTGTTCTTGAACCCGCACCCGGACAATATATATTCCAGCGCTGAAGGATCGGAGCCATGGACATGCAAATCGAGATTCTGGAGAACCGCGTGTTCTCCGAGATCGCCATTGGCGATTCCGCGAGCATCACCAAAACCATCACCAATGACGACATCGCACTCTTTTCCATCGTCTCCGGCGATGTGAATCCCGCTCATCTGGACAAGGACTATGCCGCGACGGATCTGTTCCATCACGTCATTGCCCAGGGCGTTCTCACCGCCGGACTCATCTCCGCCGTCCTAGGGACGAAACTGCCTGGCCCCGGCACGATTTATCTGGGGCAGGAGTTGAAATTCCGCGCCCCCGTCAGCCCGGGTGACACCATCACGGCAAAAGTCACCGTCGCGGAACTGATCCCTGAAAAAAACCGGGTTGTGCTCGATTGTCATTGCTTCAATCAGGACGACAAGGATGTGCTGAGCGGCATTGCCACGGTACAGGCCCCGACCGAAAAAGTCAGCCGTCCCGCCGTCACCCTGCCAGAAGTACGATTGCTGCGGCATGAATTTCTACGCAACCTGCTCGCCAAGGCTTCCGCGGGTGACCCCTTGCCAACCGCCATTGCCTACCCTTGCGATGAAGTCTCCCTGCTGGCGGCGACAGAGGCCGCCTCCCGTGGTTTGATCGCCCCCATTCTTGTCGGGCCTGAAAAACTGATCCGCGACACCGCCGCGCAGCACAAGCTCGATATCACGGGCTTGCGTATCGAAGAGGCCCAAACCACGGCCGAGGCCGCCAAGCGCGCCGTTGCCCTGGTCCGGGAAGGTGCCGCCAAGGCGCTGATGAAAGGGGCTTTGCACACGGATGTGCTGCTTCACGAGGTCGTTCAGGAAAAAACCGGCCTACGCACAGGGCGCCGGCTCAGCCATGTTTTCGTGATGGATGTTCCATCTTACCCCAAGCCGCTGCTCATCACGGATGCCGCCATTAACATCTGCCCGACCCTCGAAGAAAAATTCAGCATCGTGCAGAACGCCATCAACCTCGCTCAATCCCTTGGCATCGAAACGCCCCATGTGGCGATTCTTGCCGCTGTCGAGACGGTGAACCCCGCCATGCAGGCCACGCTGGACGCCGCCGCCCTCTGCAAGATGGCAGATCGCGGGCAGATCACGGGAGCAATTCTCGATGGCCCCCTGGCGTTTGACAATGCCATCAGCGCCGAGGCCGCGGCCCAGAAACATATCGTCTCCCCAGTTGCCGGGCAGGCCGATATTCTGGTGGTTCCGGACATCGAATCCGGCAATATGCTGGCCAAGCAACTCACGTTCCTCGCCAATGCGGATGCGGCGGGCATCGTGCTCGGCGCGTCGGTACCGATCATTCTCACAAGCCGCGCGGATAATGACGGGGCGCGCCTGGCCTCCTGCGCAATCGCCGTGATGATGGCTCACGCCCATGGCTGATGCAATTCTCACCATTAATGCCGGGTCTTCCAGCATCAAGTTCGCGCTTTACGAACTGAAGGAAACTCTTGTCCGGACCGCCGTCGGGCTGGCTGAAAATATCGGGCAGGCCCCCCATTTGCTGATCAAGACCGGCAAGGATGTGGCGCTTGAAAAACGCTGGCCAGACCATGCCCCCCTGAATCACGAAGACCTGCTCGAAGAGGTTCTGAATTGGGTGGAAACCCATCTTGGCGACGATCAACTGGTCGCCGCGGGGCATCGCATCGTGCATGGCGGCAAAACCTTTCTTGGTCCCACCTTGCTGACTCCCGCCCATCTCGTGGATCTGGCGCGGCTCAACCAACTTGCTCCCTTGCATGAGCCGCATAACACCGCCGCTGTGCAGGCCTTGTTCAAGCTCCGCCCCGAGCTTCCACAAGTCGGCTGCTTCGACACATCTTTTCATCATACGATGCCAGAGCTCGCGACAAGGCTCGCACTCCCGCGTAAATATTATGACGAGGGTGTCCGAAGATACGGCTTCCATGGTCTGTCCTATGAATATATCACCTCCCGTTTGCCGGAGGTTGCTCCCCATCTCTCCAAAAGCCGCATCATCGTCGCGCATCTTGGCAACGGCGCCAGCATGTGTGCCATCAAGGACGGAAAATCCGTGGATTCCACCATGGGTTTCACCGCGCTGGACGGGCTGGTGATGGGAACGCGCTGCGGTGCCATCGGTGCTGGTGTACTGATCTACCTCATGCAGAGTGACGGCATGAACGCGGATGATCTGACGGATCTTCTTTACAAGAAATCAGGTCTTCTCGGCGTCTCCGGAATCTCTTCGGATGTCCGCACATTGCTGGCCAGCCCGAAACCGGAAGCCAAGGAAGCGCTGGATCTTTTCGCTTTCCAGGCCGCGCGTCAGGCAGCGGGGCTCATTGCCTCCCTTGGTGGACTGGACGGCATGATCTTCACCGCCGGCATTGGCGAACATTCTCCAGAAATCCGTGCCGCGATCTGCGAACGCCTAGCCTGGGCCGGAATTCAGCTCTCATCGGAAGCCAATGCGGCAAACGAACCCGCCATCAGCACTTGTGAAAGCAAAGTGGAAGTCCATGTCATCCCCACGGATGAAGAATTGATGATCGCCACTCATACGAAACATTTAATCAATAAATAGAAAACCCGGCGCAATCCAAAAAATCTCTATTTCATAAATAGCCTTCGATATTCAGGTGATCTTAAAAAATCACCTGAATAAACTTCATTCATTTGATTGAATAACCCTTAGGCTCGCGACAGCACCAGCTTTAACCCAAACAGAATAAAAATACTGCCGGCCAGGCGATCCAATCCGCCGACAATATATGGCTGGCGCAAAATATGCCTCAATGGAGATATGGCGGAAATCAGAATCGTGAACCAAAGCAACGTCAATATGGCATGGATCAACGCCAAAGTGAAAATATCCATCGCCGCATATGCTTGGTCCGGCACGAATTGCGGCAGAAAAGTCAGGTAGAACACGCCAATTTTCGGATTCAGAAGGTTGGTGAACAACCCTCTGCGCAAAGCCAGAAGATTGGTGTCTCGCCGCATTGTTTCATGCTCTTGTTCCAGTCCCTTCCGGGGGTTGCTGATCAAGGACCATCCCATCCAAAGCAGATAAACCGCTCCGGCATATTTCACCATCATGTAAGCAAGAGGCGCTGTCTTCAGAATTGCGCCAATTCCCAGCGCCACGGCCGTTCCCCAAGCTAGGCAGCCAATGCATATTCCCATCGCCACGTGCCATGCGGGCCGCTTATCGGCGGATGCACAAGCCCGCAGCACCATGGCCGTATCCACGCCCGGCGTCACCGTCAAAAGTGCCGCCGTGGCAATAAAGGCCAGCAATATTGGCGGGCTGAAGGAAATCAGGGTTTCACCACCACGGCAACAACGATGATGATAAACAAAATCGTCGGCACTTCATTGGCAATCCGGTAAAATTTTTCCGGCCTTTTATTCGCGTCGTTCAGAAAATCCTTCCGCCAGCGCGAGCATGCACCATGAAACCCGAACATCAGCACCAAAGCCACGATTTTAACCCACCACCAATCCGCATGCCAATTCACGGCACCTGGCGTAAAAACCAGAAGCAAACCAAAAATGACCGTGCTGATCATCGCCGGGTTGATGATCTGTTTCAGCAAACGCCGCTCCATCACCTTGAAGCGTTCCGATTCAGCCGATCCAGCTATTGTCTGGCAATGATACACATATAATCTGGGCAGATAGAACATCCCCGCCATCCAGGCGGTGAAGCTCATGATGTGCAGTGCTAAAAACCATCTGAAATACGGCAAAAGCTCAGGAAATGTCATGTCAAAACCTCAAAGATTTCATCCAATGAGCTGAAAACCGCCCTGGCTCCCTCGGCTAGGAGAGCCGCGCCGTCTCCATGCGGGTCGAACCCATAGCAAGTCATCCCCGCCGCCACGGCGCCTCGCGTGCCAAGCTTGCTGTCTTCCAAAACGATGCAGCGCGCCGGTGGAATGTTCGCATCGGCGGCGGCGGCCAGGAATACATCCGGCGCTGGTTTTGCCTTGCCGCCGCGCGCAATGACACTGCCCGCGGAAATGCAACGCCCCGCCGTCAAATCAGAAAGCCCGGTCCTGGCGAATTTTACCCGCATCTCCTCATCGGAAGAGTTGGACGCCACACGCCAATCAAACCCCATTTCCGTTACCCGTTTCAGCATTTCATCCGCACGGGGGATCAACACGGCTTCCTCCGCCAAGGCCGCGACCAATTTCTCCGCCAGATCCTGGCGCCAGGCAGAGGATAATTTTCTTCCAACCCTTTCCTCGATCATCGGCTGCATATCGCCAATATTCATACCGATAAAACGCGCCATCGCCTCATCGGCGTCCATTTTCCAGCCCAGCGCCGTCACTTCCCGCGCCACCAGACGAGATGCAACCCCCTCACTATCGATCAAAACACCGTCGCAATCAAAAATAATCAAATCGGGGCGCAACATTCTTCTCCTGGTCTGTGCTTCACCATTCAAACCATCCCCGCGCCGGGACAATCCTTATGTTTCTTCGCGCAGGCGGTTCCCCCCTGGTACAATCCGGGCACCTGTGCCCGGCGCACCAGCCCCGCCACGGCCCGGATAAAATCGGGATCGTCATTGGCCACGCGCGCGCGCACATAAACCGGCACACCCGCCTGCTCGGCCAAATGCCGGTTTTCAATGTCCAACTCCACCAACGTTTCGATATGGTCGGAGACAAACGCAATCGGCACGACAACCACGCCCACACCATCCCGCCCAGCCTGGGCAATCGCTTCGACGGTGCTGGGTTCCAGCCATTTTTGTGGCGTCGCGCGGGACTGATAACAGACCAGCGCCTCAACCTTGGTATCGGCCAGATGTGCCATTACCGCCGCACTGCTGGCCTCCACCTGCGCCTGATAAGGATCCCCCGCCTTCACGATGCTCTCCGGCAAGCCATGGGCGGAGAACAACACACGTAAAGGCAATCCAGGTTTTTGCGCCATCGCATCCTCGATCGCCTCACGCACCAGCGCGGCTGTCGCGGCGATATAGGCGGGGTCATCATACCAGCAACATAGGCTGGTGACCGGCACCGCCAATCCGGCGGCCGCAGCGGCCTCACGCCAATCGCTCAGCGAGGAGCCCGTGGTGGTGGAAGAAAATTGCGGATAAAGCGGCAGCAACAAAATCCGGTCCGGCGCCCATTGCTTCACCTCCTTCACGGTTTGCGCCGCAAACGGGTGCCAATAGCGCATGGCGATGAAACAGCGATAATCCAGCCCCAGCACCGTCTCCAACGCGCGGGCTTGTTTTTCCGTCAATTCCAGCAACGGGGATTTTCCACCCATGAGCTGGTAATTTTCATAGGCCGCCTTGGCTGAGGAATTCGCGATCAACCTTGAAAGCCAAACCCTGATGAACCAGGGGGCTCGAATGATCGCCTTGTCGGAAAACAAATTGACGCGAAAGGGTTTAATGGCGTGCGGACCATCCGGACCACCAAGATTGAACAGGACGATCGCCGTCCTCATCCGCCTTGCCTCACCAGCTCCACCAGGCGCGCAACATGCGCCTCCGGCACATCCGGCGTGATGCCATGCCCCAGGTTGAAGATATGAGGATACCCCCGCACATCCGCCAGCAGGGCCTCTACGGCCTCTTCCATCGCCTTGCCGCCCAGTTTCAGCAGCAACGGGTCCAGATTACCCTGAAACACCGTCCCCGCCGGGCAGGCGGCCCTGGCGGCCTTAATATCGGTCACACTATCCAACCCAATGGCATCCACACCGGCATCCCTGGCATATTCACCCAGCATCAGCCCGGCCAGGCGTGGAAAGCCAATAATTTTCAGCCCTTCATGGCGTTTTTTCAGCGCTTTACAGATACGCCGGTTGGGTTCGATCACAAATGCCCGAAACTGCCCTGGCGGAAAAATCCCCGCCCAGCTTTCGAACAGCATCACACAATCCGCCCCGGCCTTCACCTGGGCCGAGAGATATTCAATTGTCGTCTCGGTCAGGATGTTCAAAACCTGCTTCACGAACTCTGGCCGTTCATAAGCCAGACGCCGTGTGCGAGGAAACCCACCCCCCTGACCATCCAGCATATAGCAGGCCACCGTGGTGGGCCCACCGGCAAAACCGATCAAAGCGGTATCTTTGGGCAAGGATCCCCGCAACCGGCTCACCGTTTCAATCACCGGAGCATAAATTCCCGGCGCGTTGTCGGGTTTCAGTCCAGCGAGACTTTCCAAAGGCGGCATCCGGGGCCCTTCCCCCTCGGCGAAACGTAGCCCCTGCCCCAACGCCATCGGTAAAATCAGGATGTCGGAAAATAAAATCGCGGCATCGAACCCGAATTTACGGATGGGCTGCAATGTCACGTCCTCGGCCAGGGCGGGATTCAGGCAAAGGGAGAGAAAATCCCCGGCCTTGGCTCGCGTGGCCCGATATTCCGGCAGATAGCGCCCCGCCTGACGCATTAGCCAGAGAGGAGGCGGCCAGACATCTTTCCCGTTCAGGGCGTTGAGGAAATTCATGTCCACCGCCTAAACCCAATCCTTTCTTTTTTAAAGGTAGAGTAGGTGAGATGGTACCCTGTGGAAAACGTGAGTTAAATATCATCATCCTTGAATCCACAAACTTATCCACAGCAAGAAACCAGCGCTAAAGCTCTGTTTTTTGAATATCCACCCAAGTTACCCACAGTCTGCACAGGGAACTGTCCCATTTCATCCACTGTGCGCGGTTTTCCCGCTTTATCCCCGTCATTCGAAAATTATGGCGCGCCAAATGGAGTTATCCACGCTATGAACAAGATTATGGACAGCGATAAGCTCGATATACATCTGATATCCGACGCCACTGGGGATACTTTGACCTCACTGGCCCGTGCCGCGGTGGCGCAGTTCGATGAAGCGCAGGTTTCTTACCATCGCTGGTCGCTCATCCGGTCGCGTTTGCAACTTCACCGTGTTCTTGAAGGCATTGAGGCTGAGCCAGGTCCGGTGCTTTGCTCGCTTGTGGACGATGCCTTGCGCCATGAGTTGGATGCCGCTTGCGCGCGGCTTGGTGTCCCGCTTCTGCATGTGCTGGATCCGGTTCTGGAAATGCTGCAATCGCATTTCGGAGCCCCCGCCAAGCACAGGCCCGGCCGGCAATATGTTCTGGATGCCGATTATTTCCGCCGGATCGATGCAATGCATTTCGTCATCTCCCATGATGACGGTCAGGCCAATCGCGGCATTGGCGATGCGGATGTGGTGCTGGTGGGCGTTTCCCGTTCCTCCAAAACCCCAACCTGTTTCTATCTCGCCAATCGGGGGATCAAGGCCTTGAATGTACCCTTGGTGCCGAACACACCGCTTCCGCAAGAGTTGGAAAATGCGCCCTGTCCTGTCATCGGTCTGACCATCGATCCGAAATCCCTCATCGATATACGCCGCCACCGGTTGAAGCTGATCGGTTCCAATGAATTGTTCGGCCGGGCGGACAGTTCCGATTATGTGGATCATGAGGCCGTGGAGAAGGAACTCATTTGGGCGCGGCGCTTATGCAATGAACGCGACTGGCCGACCATCGACGTCACCCGCCGCTCGATCGAGGAAACATCTGCGACTGTTTTGAAACTTATGGATAATTGGCACATCAAGCGTGCCGCCGCGCAATCATCCTAATCCGGAAAACCCACATCGTGGACCGTTCCTCCAAGGTACCTGAAGTCACGCTTGGCTTCTGGATTGTCAAAATCGCCGCCACCACGCTGGGTGAAACCGGCGGGGACACGCTCTCCATGAGTTTTCACCTTGGCTATGCGCAAAGCAGCCTGATTTTCATGGTCCTGTTCGTCGCCGCCATTGGGTGGCAGATGCGCGCCAGGGTTTTTCATCCCTGGATTTATTGGGCCGCCATCGTCTCCACCACTCTGGTTGGCACGACCGTGGCGGATTTCGCGGACCGTTCGATCAGTATCGGCTATCTGGGTGGTTCGAGCCTGTTATTGGCCTGTGTGCTGCTGGCGCTGGGAATCTGGCGGCTGAGTTGCGGGACGGTGTCGGCCGCCAATATCACCTCCGCCAAGGTCGAGGCTTTTTATTGGGTCACAATCCTGGCCTCCAACACTTTGGGCACGGCTTTGGGGGATTTTATCTCGGACGGGTTGAATTTTGGGTTTGCCGGCGGTGCCTTGTTTTTCTGTGCATTGCTGACCGGGTTGGTGTTATTTTATTACATCACTGACCTCTCCCGCGCGTTTTTATTCTGGGCCGCCTTCATTCTCACCCGCCCGCTGGGCGCCACGCTGGGGGATTTGCTCATCAAACCGTCCATCCATGGGGGATTCGATCTGAGCCGTCCGGAATCCTCCGGTGCCATCGCCCTGTTCATTGTCGCCTGCCTGTTCCTGTTGCCACAACGTGCCGGCAGCCATCGCGGCACCTGAATTTTTGGAGATTATCTTATGAATCTGGGTCTGAAATCCCGTTCGGCGCTGGTTTGCGCCGCCAGTGCTGGGCTTGGCCGCGCCTGTGCGCTGGCCCTGGCGCAAGAAGGGGTAGAGGTAACCATTACCGGGCGAAATCAAAAAAGGCTGGAGGCCACGGCCCAGGAGCTGCGCGACCTCACCGGCGCTAAAATTTCCACGGCCGTTGGGGATATCACGAGTGTCGAAGGGCGCGCGGCGGCACTTTCGGCCTGTCCCAGCCCGGATATTCTGGTGAATAATGCCGGTGGCCCGCCTCCGGGCGATTTCAGGACTTTTTCCGATGCGGACTGGCATGCGGCACTCAACGCCAATCTGCTCACACCCATCGCGCTGATCAAGGCCACCATCGATGGCATGATCTCCCGGAAATTTGGGAGGATTGTCAATATTACCTCTGGTTCGGTGAAATCCCCTCTTGGCAATCTCGCTTTGTCCAATACCGCGCGGACAGGGCTCACCGGTTTTGTCGCCGGCCTGTCCCGCCAAGTGGCGGAATATAATGTGACCATCAATAATCTTCTTCCCGGCCCGTTTGATACTGACCGGCTGCGAAAGACCATGGAGGACGCGGCCAGGGACAATGATTGTCCGGTGGAGGAGATGGTGAGGGTCCGCGCCGAGGCCAGCCCCGCCAAGCGAATTGGCCGGCCGGAGGAATTCGGCGCGGCTTGTGCCTTTTTATGTTCGGCCCAGGCCGGATTCATCGTTGGCCAGAATATTCTGCTGGATGGCGGGGCCTTCAATTCCACGATGTAAGCCCGCCTTGAGAATCCAAAAGTTTTTGGGCACCGGTTTTTTTCCGAAAAAGCCGGTGTTCCGGCTCTTCCCGCCTTTTATCCCCAGGGATAAACAGGCGCACCATGTCTGAAACCGAAACCACGCGCTACGATTTTTCCGCCGCCGAGCCATATTGGCAGACCGAATGGGATGCCAAGGCCTGCTTCAGGGCCGAGGATGTGCCCACGGGCGGGCAGCCCAAATATTATGTGCTGGAGATGTTCCCTTACCCGTCCGGGAAGATCCATATGGGCCATGTGCGCAATTACACGTTGGGTGACGTGGTGGCGCGCTATAAACGGGCTCAGGGTTTCGCCGTGCTGCACCCCATGGGGTGGGACGCGTTCGGCCTGCCGGCTGAGAACGCCGCCCGGGAAAACAAGGCCAATCCGGCGGACTGGACCTATAAGAACATCGCCAATATGCGCGCCGAGCTGAAGCGCATGGGATTCTCGCTGGACTGGTCCCGTGAATTCGCCACCTGCGACCCTGAATATTACGGCCAGCAGCAGAAATTATTCCTGGATTTCTGGAAAGCCGGGTTGGTCGAGCGGCGCGACGCCTCGGTCAACTGGGACCCGGTGGATATGACCGTGCTCGCCAATGAGCAGGTGATCGACGGGCGCGGCTGGCGTTCCGGCGCGCTGGTGGAGAAGAAGAAACTCTCCCAATGGTTCCTGAAAATCACCGATTATGCGCGGGATCTGCTGAATGGGCTGAACAGCCTCGACCGCTGGCCAGAGCGTGTGAAGCTGATGCAGGAAAACTGGATCGGCCACTCCCAGGGCGCGGAAGTGACCTTCAAGCTGGCCAACAGCGAAGAGAGCGTCACGGTCTACACCACCAGGCCGGATACGCTGTTTGGCATGTCCTTTCTGGCCATCGCGGCGGAACATCAGATTGCCAAGAAAGTGGCGGAAACCAACCAGGGTGCGGCCGCCTTTATCGCCGAGTGCGCCAGCCAGGGCACGTCCGAAGCCGCCATAGAGGCTGCAGAGAAGCGCGGGTTCGATACCGGCCTGAAAGTGGTGAACCCGCTGACGGGCCAGGAACACCCGGTCTGGATCGCCAATTTCGTACTGATGGAATACGGCACCGGCGCCATTTTCGGCTGCCCCTGCGGCGACCAGCGCGATTTGGATTTCGCCCGCAAATACGACCTGCCTGTGCCGGTCGTGGTCTCACCTGAGAAGAACACCACGCCTGAAATCGGCAATAAGGCGCTGGATGGCGATGGCTTCATCGTCAATTCCGGTTTCCTCTCCGGCTTGCCCACCAAGGAGGCCAAGCCCCGCGCCATTGCGGAACTGGAGGCGAAAGGCTTTGGCAAGGCGGTGCAAAATTGGCGCCTGCGTGACTGGGGCATTTCCCGCCAGCGTTATTGGGGCTGCCCGATCCCGGTGATCCATTGCGAGGCCTGTGGCCCACAGCCGGTCCCGGCGGATCAGCTTCCCGTTACCCTCCCCGTGGATGTCACGTTCGATAAACCCGGCAACCCGCTGGACCATCACCCGACTTGGCGCCACGTCAACTGCCCCGCCTGCGGCAAGGCGGCAACGCGTGAAACGGACACGTTCGATACCTTTATCGACAGCTCATGGTATTTCGCCCGCTTCACCTCGCCCCGGGCGGATACGCCGACCAAGCTGGACGCGGTGAAATACTGGTTGCCGGTGGATCAATATGTCGGCGGCATCGAGCATGCGATTTTGCATTTGCTCTATGCCCGTTTCTTCACCCGGGCCATGCACAAGACCGGCCATGTGGCGGTGGACGAACCTTTTGCCGGGCTGTTCACCCAGGGCATGGTCACGCATGAATCCTACAAGGACGAAAACGGTGCCTGGCTCTACCCGGATGAGATCACCCGCACGCCGGAAGGTGCGGTGCTGAAATCCACCGGCGCGCCGGTCACGGTGGGGCGTGTGGAGAAAATGTCCAAATCCAAGCGTAACACGGTGGATCCCGGTGCCATCGTGGAGCGCTTCGGGGCGGATACGGCGCGTTGGTTCGTGCTGTCGGACAACCCGCCCGAGCGCGATGTGGAATGGACGGAAAATGGCGTGCAGGGCTCTTTCCGCTTCCTGCAACGCCTTGCCCGCGTGGGGGAGGACATCGCCAAATCCGGTCCCGCCACCGTCGAAAGCCATGGCTCCGAAGCTAAAAAACTGCGCCAGCTCGCGCATCGCTCTATCGAGGCCGTGACCCAGGCGCTGGAAAGCTTCGCCTTCAACCTCGCCGTGGCGCGGCTATATGAGCTGCTGAACGCCGTGGCCACGCCGTCCGACAGCCTGGACATGCAGGCCGCGCGCTTCGAGGCCATGGTCATTCTGGTGCGTCTCGCCAGCCCGCTGGTGCCACATCTGGCTGAGCATCTCTTCGCCAAGTTATGCCCAGGCGCGGGTCTGGCCGCCCAGCAACCCTGGCCGGAGGCCGACCCCGCGCTGCTGGTGGTGGATGAACTCACCGTGGCGGTGCAGGTGAATGGCAAGCTGCGGGGGACCATCCTGGTTCCGGCGGGTGTGGGTGAAGATATTGCGATCCCGCTTGCCAAGGAGGCTGTGGCGGGCACAATAGGCGCGCAGACCATCGTCAAGCAGATCTACGTACCAGGCAGGATCGTGAATTTTGTTGTTAAGCCGTAAAGCTTTTGTCTTTTGCGCCTTGTTTGCCCTGACCGGCTGCGGTTTCACGCCGCTTTACGGCGGGGCAAAAGGCCAAGCGGCCTCAGCCTCGCTGGAGATGGTGCAGGTCCAGAATATCCCCGATAGGACCGGCCAGATGCTGCGCCAGAGCCTGCAACAGAAATTCTACACCAACGGTGCACCGACGCGGGAGCTTTATACGCTGTCGGTCAATTATTCGATTTCCCAGACGGGGGAAGGTGTGCAGGCGGATAGCTCCACCAGCCGCACGCGTTTCAACGCCACGGCGGCCTGGCGGCTTGCCCCAATCGGTCAGCCTTCGCAGACTCTGGTTTCCGGCAATGCCACGGCGATGGATGCCTTGAACATCATCGACCAGCAATATTTTGCCACCAATCTGGAGACGGATACGGTGAATCAGCAATTGGCCGATGAAATTTCATCGCAAATCACCACCGAACTCGCGGCCTGGTTTCATGCGCATCCAGGGTCATGAAGCTTGATGCAAGCCGGGCCGACGGATTTTTAAAGGCTCCGTCTACGTCCCTGGTTTTGTTGCATGGACCGGATGCCGGGCTGGTGGCGGAACGGGGCTTGGCCTTGGCGCGTTCCGTGGCGGGCGCGCTGGATGATCCGTTCCGCTTTGCTGAATTGTCCAACCCGGCACCCGATATATTGCTGGCGGAAGCGTCCGCGGCGGCCTTGACCGGGGGAAGGCGTGTTGTGCGGGTCAGGGATGCACGGGAGAGCCTGGCGAAGTCGTTAGATTTATTAACAAAAGAACCGCCCGATGCGTTGGTGATTTTGGAAGCTGGAGAGCTGACGCCGAAATCCAAACTGCGGGCCCTGGCGGAAAAATCGGCCACGATGGCCAGTCTGGCCTGTTATGCGATCGATCAGGCAAAGCTTCCGCAAGTGATTTCGAGTAGGCTGCGCGCGCGGGGTGTGAGCATTGACCAGGATGCGGCGATTTGGGCGGCGCAAAATCTCACGGGTGAAGAAGGTCCATTAGGACAAGCTCTTGAGGTTTTGGAGCTTTATGCGGGGGAAGCAAAATCTCTGTCTTTGGCGGACACCACCGCAATTCTTGCTGATGGTGGGGATATGTCCGTGACCGACGCAATCGATGCCGCCTTGACGGGTGATGTGGCGGCCACGGACAAGGCTCTTGCCTTGGCGTATGAGGAAGGCGCGTCACCGGTTGGTTTGATCAGGGTTTTGTTGCAGGAACTTTCGCGCTTGCGTCTGGTGGCTGGGGCCATGGTGGAAGGCGCTTCGGCCCAGGAGGCAATGGCGGGAATGCGTCCGCCAATATTCTTCAAGCGTCAGGGCACGGTACAAAAAATGCTGCGGCTTTGGCCCTTACGGACGGTGGATCAGGCGCTGGCGGCGGTTTTGGCGGCGGAAATCGCTTGTAAGACCACGCATATTCCAGACCAGGATTATTGCCGCCAGACCATGCTGGCTTTGGCGACGCGGGCCCGCACCGCCGCCAGAGCCTAAAGGATGTTCTGCTAAAACTCGTCCCAATCATCGTCCAGGGCGGGTATTTTCTTGAAATTACCGGTCAGGGAACTGTTTTTCACGGGTGTTGGGGTGGTTGGCGCGGGGGCCGGAGCGGCTGGTTTTGGCCGCTCCATTTGCCTGTCGATCGGCTGGTTTTGGTCGAGCTTGAATTGGCCGATTAGCGTTTCCAACGTGCCTGCTTCGGATGAAAGCGCATGGCTAGCGGCGGTGGCTTCCTCCACCATGGCGGCGTTTTGTTGGGTCATCTGGTCCATCTGTCCCATGGCGGTGTTGACCTGGGCCAACCCAGCAGCCTGGATATTGGCGGAATGGGCAATGTCGCCAACCATTTTGTTCAAGGCGCTGACTTGTTCGACGATCCGCTCCAAGGCTGTGCCGGTTTCACCGACCAGTTTCACACCGGCTTCCACCTGCGTGCCGGAGGTGGAAATCAAGGATTTGATTTCCTTTGCCGCTTCCGCGGAGCGTTGGGCCAGGGCTCGGACCTCGGTGGCGACAACGGCGAATCCGCGCCCGGCATCACCCGCGCGGGCAGCCTCCACCCCGGCATTCAGCGCCAGCAAATTGGTCTGGAAAGCGATTTCATCGATCACCCCGATGATGTTGCCAATCTGCCGGGATGAGGTTTCAATTTCTCCCATGGCGTTCACCGCTTCACGCATGACCTGACCGGAACGGGAGGCGTCGTCATGCGCGGTATTGACCACCTTGAGAACCTCTTCGGCGTTGGTGGCGGTTTGTTTGACCGTATTGGTAACGCTGCCAAGGGCGGCCACGGTTTCCTCAAGGGCCGCGGCTTGCCGTTCAGTGCGTTTGGCGAGATCGTCCGCCGCCTGCATCATTTCCGCGGCACCGTTGCGGACACCGGATGCATTATGGCCGATGGACTGCATGGTTTCCTGTAAATGGCCCATGGCGGCATTGAAATCCGCGCGAAGCTTTTCATAAACGGTGGGGAAGTTCTTGTTGAGGCGCAGCACCAGATCTCCCTTGGCCAGCCCATCCAGGCCGGAGCCAAGCTGTGCCACCATTTCATTTTGCTCGGTCGCCAGACGGGCATCTGTTTCCGCCTTGGCGATGCGCTGGGTTTCCGCTTCGCGGCGGTGATTTTCCGCTTCGGTCTCCAGTTTTTGTTTGTCCCGTGCATTTTGCCGGAACCTGGACAAGGTGGCGGCCATGGTGCCAAGTTCGTCCGAACGGTCCTCACAGGGGATCTCCGCATCCAACCTGCCATTGGCGAGCTGCTGCATGGAATCGCTGAGATTTTTCAGCATGCTGGAGATGCTGCGGCGCGCGTTGAAGACCAGGATCAGATAAACCGTCAGAAGTGGCAGGAAAATTTCCGCCAGGAATTTTATGTCGCCGATCATCACGGTTCTGACATCATCGACATAAACACCAGTGCCAAGCGCCCAGCCCCATTCAGGAATACCGACCATTGCGCCGATTTTTGGCTGTGGCTTGCCGCCGCCGGCACGTGGATATTGATAATGCTGAAAAAGAATATCGCCTGATTTCGCGGCTTCGATCATGGCGGGCAGGAAAAGCTTCCCCCGCGAGTCAGGGACATTGATCTGGTTCGTGCCGATTTTTGCTTTGTCGGGATGAGCCAGGAGCACGCCTTTATCGTCATAGACGAAAATATAATTATTGTCTTGATAGCGAATGGAGCTGATGGCCGCCAAGGCGGCTTTTTGGGCTTCCTCCACGCTCAAGGCACCGCTTTGTGCTTGGGCGATATAATAATCCACGATGGAGCGCCCCGACTCATCAACGGCCTGAATTTGCGCTTCCTTGGCGTCGATTTCGAGATGGTAGGTTTGAAGGGTCGCGATGATGGTGCCTGAAACCATCAGGCCCAAGGCGAAAAAAAAGAGCAGCGTAAATTGCCAGGTAATAGATAACCGGCGCAGGAAAGTCATTTCAGGCTCCTTGCATTCGTGAACAAAACCACCGCCATCGGGAAAGGTTCACGAAGAAGATGCCTGAAACCCCATAACGCTCCGTTAATCCCGGCAAGCAAAAAGCATGTTCCACGTGGAACATGCTTTTTCAGCGTCGGGTGAGGTTATGAGAGATGTTCCACGTGGAACATCCGAACCCGGCTTCAGCGGTTGAGCAGAGCCAGAAGCGAATCAAGCTGGTCGAGATCGGCATAATTCAATATGAGCATGCCGCCCTTGCCGTTGAACTTAACCTCGACTTTCATGCCCAGGCGCTCGGAAAGGTTTTCCGCCAAAGCGGAGATTTCACCTTGGTCGGCCTGGTGCTCGCGCGGCATGCGGGTGGTGACTTGGGGAGAGATTGATCGCCCCGCATTTTTAACCAGGGCCTCTGTCTGGCGGACGGAAAGGCCGCGCTTGACGACATCGTTGGCGGCTTTCACCGGGTCTGGGTGGGTCAGCAGAGCCTTGGCGTGGCCGGTTGAAATCTCACCATCGCGTAGCAGCCACTGCACCTGGGGTGGCAATTGCAACAGGCGCATGACGTTGGTGATGTGGCTGCGTGACTTGCCAACGGCTTCGCCGAGCTTGTCATGGCTCAGCTTGAACTCCTCCGTCAGCCGCTTATACCCTTCGGCTTCCTCGACAGGATTGAGATTTTCGCGTTGGAGATTTTCCACCAGCCCGGCGGCCATGGCGTCGGCATCGCTCAGTTCACGCACCAGAACCGGCACTTCATGCAATTGCGCCCGTTGGGAGGCACGCCAGCGCCGTTCACCGGCGATGATCTGATATTGGCCGGGTGCGTCCGGTTTTGGCCGCACCAGCAGCGGTTGCAGGATGCCGCGCTGGGAAATGGAGGCGGAAAGTTCATTCAACGCTTCTTCGTCCATTTCCTGCCGGGGCTGGAAGGGGCTTGGCTCCAGCAAATCCACCGCCAGGTGCTGCACACCAAGAGCGGTGACGCTGGTGGGAGCCGCCGCTTCGCCCAGCAAGGCGGCCAAGCCGCGGCCCAGTGGTTTACGCGGTTCCTTGCCGCTCATGCCATTTCCTTTCGTGCGCGCGCGCGGCGCAAAAATTCAGCAGCCAAGGCCAGATAGGCCTGCGCCCCGGTGGAGCGGAAATCATAAAGCAGGACAGGGATGCCGTGGCTAGGGGCTTCGGTGATTCGGATATTCCGGGGGATGGCGGTTTCGAACACTTTGTCCTTAAAATAAGTACGAACCTCGTTGCTTACCTGCTCGGAGAGGTTGTTGCGCTTATCCGTCATGGTGAGGACGATACCCTCTATGGCCAGCCCGGGATTGAGGCCGCGCTTGACCATGTCGACCGAACGCATGAGCTGTGAAATACCCTCCAGCGCGAAAAATTCAGCCTGCAAGGGCACCAGCACGGCATCCGCCGCCACCAGCGCGTTGAGGGTCAGAAGGGCAAGGCCGGGGGGGCAATCTATGAAAATGACATCGGCATCGCAACCTTGCGCCAAGGCGTCGCGGAGCAGGAATTCACGCCGCTGTTGCTGGCCGAATTCGAGATCCGCGCCGATCAGATCCGCGACCGCGGGAACGATGCTGAGATGCTCGACATTGGTGGGAAGGATGGCCTCGGCCAGGGTGACATCGCCAGCCAGCAGCGCGTAGCTGCCGCCTTTGCGGGTCTCATGTTCGATGCCGAGCCCGGTGGAGGCGTTGCCTTGCGGGTCTATATCGACCAGCAGCACGTTCAGCCCGCCCACGGCGAGGGCGGCGGCTAGATTGATGGCGGTGGTGGTTTTGCCGACTCCACCTTTCTGGTTGGCGACGGCGATAACGCGCGGTTTTTTATGCGGCTCCGGCATGTCGGATCTGGCTCACTTTCAGGATGCAGCTTTCGCCCCAATCAGGGGCGCAAAGACGCTCAACCTTCATGTGCCAGAGGGGGGTGGCGAGCGTCAATTCGGCGGTGGCGGCTTTGCCTTTCGGAAACAGGCAAAAACCATCCGGAGTGAGCAAAGGTTCCGCCAGCCCCAGCAGTTTTTCCAAAGGCGCCAAGGCTCTGGCGGTGATGAGCGGAGCGGGCTGAACAGGGGCTGATTCGATGCGGCAATTGTGAATTTTTGCCGGCGCGCCGGTCTGACGCGCCGCTTCCATCAGGAAGGCGGCTTTGCGGGCGTCTGATTCGATGAGGTCGAACGGAATGCCCGTGGCGATGCACAGAACAAGACCGGGAAAGCCCGCGCCGGAGCCAAGGTCGATGGCGCGTTCGGTATTTTTGGGGATGTAAGGAAGCAGGCGGAGAGAATCCCGCACATGACGTTCCCAGATATGGCCAAGATCCGATTTGGAGACGAGGTTGATTTTGGGCGACCATTTTAAAACGAGGGCCGCGAAATCACGGAGTTTGGAGTCGTTCATGCGACGCGGCTGGCTTTTCTGAGGGCGCCGAAAATAGCGCCGAGGGCGGCGGGGGTCATGGCCTCAATCCGCCCGGCGGCGGCGAGGTTTTGCGGGCGTGTGCGTTCGAGCTTCTCACGCAACTCGGCCGAGAGGCCGCCAACATGGGCATAATTGAAATCGGCGGGAATTTTGACGGCTTCGTCTTTTTCCCGGGCGCGGATTTCGGAATTCTGGCGGGCGATATAGCCGGCATAAAGCAGATCGGCGCGCAGAATTTGGGCTGCCCTGCCCTCGCCTTCTGGCTTGTTATTGAAGGATGCGATTTCTGCCTTCAAAGCGATGAAGGCTTGTTCGCGCACGGAGCCGACGCAGCCCCAATCGATCCCTTTTTGGGTCAGGCGGAGTTCGGCATTGTCGGCGCGCAGCAGGAGGCGGTGTTCAGCACGGGAGGTGAACATGCGGTAAGGCTCGGTTACGCCTTGGGTCACCAGATCGTCGATGAGGACGCCGATATAAGCGTCCGAACGGGAGAGATGGAGCCCTGCCGCGCCCCCTGCCCTGCGCGCGGCATTCAACCCCGCCACCAGCCCCTGAGCGCCGGCTTCCTCGTAACCGGTGGTGCCGTTGATCTGGCCGGCGAGGAAAAGCCCAGGCAGGGCCTTTAAGCTTAAGGAATGGTCGAGGGCGCGCGGGTCGACATAATCATATTCCACCGCGTAGCCGGGACGCAGAATTTCAGCACGCTCCAGCCCTGGGATGGTGTGGATGAGGGCGTATTGTACGTCCAGCGGCAAGGAGGTGGAGATGCCGTTCGGGTAGATGGTGTCATCATCCAGCCCTTCGGGTTCCAGGAAGATCTGGTGACCGGGCTTTTCCGCGAAACGGACGACTTTATCCTCGATGGAGGGACAGTAACGAGGGCCGCGCCCAGCGATGTTTCCTCCATAAATAGCTGATTTATTTATGTTTTTTCGGATAACTTCATGGGTTTCCTCGGTGGTCGAGGTGATGCGGCAGGAGATTTGCGGATTGGTGATGCGGGGCGTGAGCGCCGAAAAGGGCTCGGGCGGGTTTTCACCTTTGTCTTCCGGCAGGCTGTCCCAGTCGATGCTGGATTTGGCCAGGCGCGCCGGCGTGCCGGTTTTCAGGCGGCCCAGAGGCAGGTTGAGGCGGCGAAGATCGGTGGCCAAGGCGCGCGAGGGGGCGTCGTCCACCCTGCCGCCAGGCTGCATCCGTGTGCCGAAATGCAAGGTGCCGTTGAGGAAGGTGCCGGTGGTGAGCACGGCGCCCGCGCAGGAGACGGTTTTGCCGGAGGCGAGTTTGACGCCGGTGAGACGGCCACCCGCGACGTCAAGCCCGGCGACTTCATCTTCCAGGATGGTGAGGTTGGCTTGCGCGGCGAGCAGCGCCTGGATGGCGTTGCGGTAGAGCTTCCGGTCCGCCTGGGCGCGGGGACCGCGCACGGCGGGGCCTTTGGCCCGGTTGAGAAGTTTGAAATGGATGCAGGCAGCGTCAGCGGCTTTGGCCATCAGGCCATCCAGCGCGTCGATCTCGCGGACGAGATGGCCCTTGCCGATGCCACCAATGGCGGGGTTGCAGGACATCTCTCCCAGCCGGGTCGCGTTTTGTGTGACCAGCAGCGTGCGTGCCCCGTACCGTGCGGAAGCGGCCGCGGCCTCGGTGCCGGCATGGCCGCCGCCGATGATGATGACATCGTAATCCATGCGCGGGGTTTAGCGAGTTTGCGCGATAAACGCCAAGATGTTTGAAGATGTGGAGGCACGCGCGCGTTGGATGGCGTGATTTGCCATTTGAAGAAGGTTGTGCCGTGTCCCATATTCCTTAAAGGATTAAGGAGTGCATGGAGCGTGGCACGGAACATGAGCGAACGGCAGAAGCAGATCTGCACGGATGCCATGCCGATGCGGCATGTCGCTGAATGCGGGGATTTGCCCTTTTTGATCAAGCGCGACGGAACCTGGCTCTATAAGGGCAGCCCGATCAACCGCAAGCCGATGATCTGCCTGTTTTCAAGCGTGCTGACACGCGACGAGACGGGACGGTTTTTGCTGGAAACACCCGCCGAGCGCGGATGGATCGAGGTGGAGGATGCGCCCTTTGTGGCCGTGGAGCTGGAATGGAGCGGCAGCGGCAAGAATCAGATCTTGAGTTTTCGGACCAATGTGGATGAGTGTGTCGTGGTGGGGGCGAAGCATCCGATCCGTATCGCGCATGATTTGCTGAGTTGCGAGCCCACGCCGTATCTTCGTATTCGTGATGGCAAAGGCAGATTTCCGATTGAGGCGCGGATCAACCGCGCGACCTATTATGAGCTGGTGGCGCTGGCGGAGCCGGGCATTGTGCACGGGCGCAAGGCGCTGGGCGTGTGGAGCGAGGGCGTGTTTTTTCCACTCGGCGATCTGCCGAGTTGCAGCCAGGATGTGGAGTGCTGACATTGGCGGTGCGGCGTGAAGGAGGTCTCCTTGCGCCGGGCGTTTCCAGCGGGGCTGGCGCATGCAAGCCGTGAGGTCGGGCGGTTGCGCCCATCCGCCGTGCTGGTGCCGATGGAGCCTGAAAAAGGGATATGGCTAACGCGGCGTAGCCGGCGCATGACCACCCATGCCGGGCAAGTGGCGTTGCCGGGTGGAAAAATCGAGGTATTCGATGCGTCTCCCGAGGCGGCCGCGCTGCGCGAGGCGCGCGAGGAAATTGGGTTGGATCCGGC
Source organism: Acidocella sp. (assembly GCF_050253495.1). Taxonomy (NCBI): domain Bacteria; kingdom Pseudomonadati; phylum Pseudomonadota; class Alphaproteobacteria; order Acetobacterales; family Acidocellaceae; genus Acidocella; species Acidocella sp. The sequence goes on along the minus strand of NZ_JBFWIX010000010.1, from coordinate 48,347 downwards.
CCAAGCTGAAATCATCGGGCGGCTGGATGACCATGTGACCGGGTCTGGTTTCCATATCGCGCCCGTGGTGGCGCTGGTGGCGGAAGATGTGAGACTGACGCCGGAGGCCGGAGAGGTGGAGGAACTGTTCACCTTGCCCTTCTCCGTGCTGTTGAACCCGGATTATCCATTGCCGCGCAAGGCGATCTGGCGTGGAGGGGAGCGGACATTTTGGCTCTGGCCGCATGAGGACCATGTGATCTGGGGAGCGACGGCGGCGATTTTACGCATGGTGGCGCTGCGGCTACGGGGGGAGATGTGATCCACCCACCGGGCATGGATGAGATATGGGCGGCGTTACCCGAAGCCAGGATCGTGGGGGGCGCGGTGCGGGACATGCTGGCCGGGCGAGATGTGGCGGATGTGGATTTGGCTTCGCCGTTGCGGCCCGAGGCGGTGATGGCGCGCGGAAAGGCGCTGGGGCTGAAGGTGGTGCCAACGGGGATCGACCACGGCACGGTGACGATCGTGGCTGGAGGGCGCGGGTTTGAGGTGACAACGCTGCGCCGGGATGTGGAGACGGATGGACGGCATGCGATTGTGGCGTTCACCGATGACTGGCGCGAGGATGCCGCGCGGCGGGATTTCACGATCAATGCGATGAGCTGTACCCGGGATGGGAATGTTTTCGATTATTTCGGCGGGCGGGCGGATTTGGCGGCCGGGATCGTGCGGTTCGTGGGCAATGCGCCGGCGCGTATTGCCGAGGATTATTTAAGGATTTTGCGGTTTTTCCGGTTTTTCGCGCGGTATGGGCAAGGCCAGCCGGATACGGCGGCGGTGGCGGCGATCACGGCGGCGCGCGAGGGGGTGCGCGTTCTCTCCGTGGAGCGTGTCTGGAGCGAGGTGAAGAAAATATTGCAGGCCCCTGCCCCGCTGGCCGCCGTGATGTTGATGCGCGAGACCGGTGTGCTGGAAATCGTGCTGCCGGATGCGCGGGTGGAAAGGTTGGCGGCGCTACTGGAACGCGGGGCGCCGGCCGATCCGTTGTTGCGGGTGGCGGCGCTGACGGATGAGGATTTGGCGTCACGGTTGAAATTGAGCGGTGCCGAGGCGGCGCTGCTGGCGGGATGGCGAAAGCCATTGATGTTGGGGCCTGAGGAAGATGAGGCGGCGCTGCGGCGGGCGCTGGCGGAGGACGCGCTGGAGGTTCTGGTGGGCCGGATATGGCTGCAAGGGGATGCTGGCGCGGGCTGGGCCGGGGTGAGAGAGCGGTTGGCTGGGATGAGACGGCCTGTTTTTCCGCTGCAAGGACGCGATTTGCTGACTTTGGGGATGGCGCCAGGACGGGGTTTGGGAAAGGCCCTGGCCTTGGCCAGGGCGCATTGGATGGCGGGGGGCTGCACGGATGACAAGCTTGCTTGCCTGGAGTTTATCAAGTCATCGCGGTGACGCGCGGAATCGTTTGAGGGGCGCGCTTTACGGCCTGAAGTAGCCGGGCGCTAAACCGCGATGCGTACACCGAGTTCGACCACGCGGTCGGATGGGATGCGGAAAAATTCCGTGGCGGTGATGGCGTTGCGGGCCATGAAGAGGAACAGCCAGCGGCGGATGAAACGCAGCTTGGGCACGGAGGCTGGGACCACTGTTTCGCGGCCAAGGAAATAGCTGGTCTGCATGGCCTTGAACTCGATACCCTGGCTGTTGAGGCTTTCCAGCGCGCGGGGGACGTTCGGGCTTTCCATGAAGCCGTAATAGAGTGTGACCTTATAGATGCCGGGGGCGGCTTCCTCACAGCGCACACGCTCCCCTGGCGCGGCCTGGGGAACTTCCAGATTGCGGACGGTGACGAAAAAGACCTGCTCGTGCAGTACCTTGTTGTGCTTGAGATTATGCAGAAGCGCGTTAGGCACGAATTCCAGATTGCCGGTCATGAACACGGCGGTGCCGGGCACGCGCACGATGCGCGATTGCGGCAGGCGGGCCAGGAAGCTGGAGAGGGGGAGGCTGTCCTGCATCCAGCGGGCCAGGATGAGCCCGCGCCCGCGCCGCCAGGTGGTCATGACCAGGATGATGGTGAAGCCGATGGCGAGCGGCACCCAGCCGCCTTCGATGATCTTGAGGGAGTTGGCCGCGAAGAAAGCCAGATCCGCGATGCCGATGGCGCCGAACAAGGCGATGGTGGCAAGGCGCGACCAGCCGAACTCTCGACGGTAGACGAAGGCGGCCAGCGTGTTGTCGCACAGGAAGGTGCCGGTGACGGCGATGCCGTAGGCCGAGGCCAGGGCGGCGGAAGATTGGAAGGTGAGCACCAGCAGCAGCACACCGATGGCGAGAATGGTGTTGATCTGGGGCACGTAGATCTGGCCCTGCTCCATCTCGCTGGTATGGCGGATTTCCATGCGCGGAAGCAGGCCGAGTTGCACGCAGGTGCGCGCCACGGTGAAGGCGCCGGTGATGACCGCCTGACTGGCAATGACCGTGGCCATGGTGGCGAGCAGGATCATCGGCACCTGCAGCACATGCGGCACCAGATTATAAAAGGGATTATCCGCCAGATGGGGGTGGGAGACGACCAGCGCGCCCTGGCCGTAATAATTCAGCAGCAAGCAGGGCAGCACGAAGAATAGCCAGGAGACGCGGATGGGGCGGCGGCCAAAATGGCTCATATCCGCGTAGAGCGCCTCGGCTCCGGTGACGGCCAGCACCACGGCTCCCAGGGCGAGGAAGGCGATGCGGTCATGCCGGACGATGAAGCTGGCGCCGAAATAAGGGTTGAGGGCGATGAGCACGCCGGGATGAAGGACGATCTGGCTCAGCCCGAGCAGGCCAAGGCTGAGAAACCAGAGCACCATGATGGGACCGAAGGCACGGCCGACCTTGGCGGTGCCATATTTTTGCACCAGGAACAGCCCGACGATGACCGCAATGGCGATAGGCAGGACGGCCTCGCTCATGGAGGGGGCGACGACCTCGATGCCTTCCACGGCGGAGAGGATGGAAACGGCGGGGGTGATGAGGCCGTCACCGAAGAACAGCCCGGCGCCGACAATGCCCACAAGCCCCACGGCGACGCGTGTGCGCTCACTGCGGGTGACGCGGCTGGCCAGGGCCATCAGCGAGAGTGTGCCCCCCTCCCCGTTATTGTCCGCCCGCATGATGAAGGTGACATATTTGAGGGTGACGGTGATGATCAGCGCCCAGGTGATGAGGGAGAGAACTCCCAGGACATCCTCCCGCAGCAGGGCCGGCCCCTTGAAATAGGCGATGCTGGCCTGCAAAGCGTAAAGCGGGCTGGTGCCGATGTCGCCATAGACAACGCCGAGAACGCCGACGAGGGCGGAAAGCCGGAGCTTGTCGGCCGCGCCGCCATGCTGGGTTGCGCTGGTGTTCATCTGCTATTCCTTATCGCCATCCTGGCGGCGTCTAGCCGCTTGACCGTCTGTTGGGCAAGCGGCGTGGCGGTTCATGATTTTGGCGCGCCCCGGGGCAGTAGCAGATAAAGCTGGCCGGGCTGGCGCATGAAGCCGGCGGTTTGTTCGGCATCGGGCCCGGCGCCGAAGAATATATCCGCCCGGTCCGGCCCATGAATGCCCCCGCCAGTATCCTGGACGATGGCCAGATGATCCATCGCGGCGCCGGTGATCGGGTCGGTCGTGGTGATGAAGAGAGGCGCGCCCAGCGGGATGGCGGAACGGTCCACCGCGACGGAGCGTTCCGCCGTGAGGGGAACGCCGAGGGCGCCGGGAGCCCCTTCATCCGACGGTAGATAGCCCAATGGCCGCATGAACACGTAGCGGGCATTCTGCTCCATGACCGATTTGGCCTCGCCGGGATGGGATTTCAGCCAGGCGGAAATGCTCTGATAGCTGACATCGTCGGGCTTCAGGGCGCCCATTTGCACCAGGATGCGGCCGATGGGCGTGTAAGGCTGGCCATTCTGCCCATCGAAGCCAACGCGCAGGATGCGCCCATCCGGCAGGATGATGCGGCCGGAGCCTTGGATTTGCAGCATGAAGGCATCCACCGGGTTGGTGACATAGGCCGTGACCGGAACCTTGCGGTGGAGGGCACCGCCATCGATGGCGGCACGGGGGAGGTTGGCCAGGGCGGCGACCGGGGGCTTGGCGTAGAGTGGCACACGATAGCCGGGGCGCTCATTGCGCGACCCGGGAACCTCCGGTTCGAAATAGCCGGTGATGAGCGCTTGGCCGGAAATGGCGTAAGTATCGAACCAGCTTTCGAAGAATTGCCGTGCGGCGGGTTCGTTATTGGGGGGCGTGGCCTTGGCGGCGGTGCATGCGGGTTGCCAGAGCCCGGCCTGGCCCGCGCGCTGCGCCGCCAGCCCGGTGCCGCCCAGGGAACTGTCGGGCGGCATCAACATGATGGCCTTGCAACTGGTGACAAAGCTGGCGAGGGCGGCCGCGGCATTGTCTTGTGGCCAGCCGGGAAGCTTGGAGAGGGAGACTTCGTGCCCAGGCGGTGCGTTGGCGCCGGTGAGGGGAACTTCCTGAGTGGCGGCGCAGCCGGTCAGGGCGAGGGCTGCGCAAAGCGGAACGGCGAGGGACAGGCGGCGCATGAAGGTGGGCTCAGCCGCTGCGGGCCGCGGACAGGCGCCAGACCGGATCGTTGCCGCGCAGGTCGCGCTCGAAGGTCCAGAGGTCGGAAATATCGCCCTGCTCTTCTCCGCCCGGTATGGGGGCACCGGTGGAATCCAGCCTCTGATTGAGCTGGGCCGAAATAAAACGGATCACGACGGCGGCGGTGTCTCCGGCGATTTGGGCATCTTCGATCCCCACCGAGATAATGGATTTGATTTCGGTGTGCTGACGCTCACCCGCGGCTTCGCGTGCCGCGATGGCTTGCTCGAAGGTTTGATAGACATGCGGGGTGAGCAGGGATTGCAGCTTGGCGCGGTCTCCGGCGGCGAAGGCCGTGACGATCGCGCGGAAGCTTTCCTCGGACTGGGAGAGGAAATGCGGCGGATCGAAATGCGGGTCGCGGTTGACGATTTGCATCAAGCGTTGACCAAGCTCGGAACGTGGGTCTGGCACGGACCGGCCGGGGGGCGCTGGCGGGAGGGCCTGACCTTCGATCACGGGCGCGTTTTTGTTGAAGCTGGGGGCGGCGCCGGGCTGGAAGGGAGGCTTCTCGAAGCCGACGCGTTTGCCCAGGACCGAGCGCAGGCGCAGGACGAGAAAGATCGCGATGCCCGCGAAAATAACCAGAATGACGGGAAACCCGCCGAGAGATTGGAGAGCGTTATCTGGCACTGTCATCCTCTATTCATCGTCAGACTGGCGCAACGGGCGCGCAAGCGCAAGCCGAAGCGGTGAACCGACGAAATTGCCGCAAACGCCTGTTGGCGCGGGGCCAGACATATGTTGCAATGGGGGCGGCCCGCAAGCCGGGCCAGATTAAAGGAAGTTTCATGTTTCTGCTCCGCCATGGGCAAAGCTATTTCAACCTGCATTTCACGGAGACACGGCGAGACCCCGGGATAGAAGACCCCGAGCTGACCGAGCTGGGCCACGCCCAGGCGAAGGAGGCGGCGCGGCGGCTCACGGATAGGGGGATCAGGCGGGTGATTGTGTCGCCCTATATGAGGGCGTTGCAGACGGCGCAGCCTTTTCTGGCATTGCCGGGGGTGAAAATGGAGGTCATGCACGAGGTGCGTGAGCGCACGGCCTTCGTGTGCGACATTGGCAGTTCCCCCGCTTTGCTCGCGGGCCGGTTTCCACACCATGAATTTGGCCATCTACCCGAGCGCTGGTGGCATCAGGATACGGAAAGTGAGGAAGAAACCGTGATGCGGGCGGAGGCGTTCCGCAAGGCGATGGCCGGGGGGCCGGACCATGATTCGACCCTGCTGGTGAGCCATTGGGGGTTCATTCTGGCGTTGACCGGGTATTCCGTGGCGAATGGGGAATGGATTGAGTTCGATCCGGCTGGTGTGAGGCCGGAGCATATAGACTGGCGGCATTGAGGGTTGTTGCGCATGGGATGGTTACACGAGGATGAGGCGCCGGTTTATGAGTTGCTGTGCGAGGAGAGCCAAAGCCCGTTTCTGCTGACGGCGGACCATGCCGGCCGGGGGGTGCCGCGCGCGCTAGGGGGGCTGGGGGTGGCGCCCGCGGAGATGGACCGGCATATCGCCTGGGATATTGGCATTGGCGGGGTGACCAGACGGCTGAGCGCGGCGCTGGATGCCACGGCGGTCTTGCAGAATTATTCGCGTCTCGTGATCGATTGCAACAGGCAACCGCATGTTGCCAGCGCCTTTCCCGCGGTGAGCGAGGCAACGCCCGTGCCCGCCAATGACGGGTTGGACGAGGCGGGCAAGGCAGTGCGGCGGGGGGCGATTTTCGACCCGTATCATGGGGCGATCGGCCGGTTGATCGCGGAGCGGGCGCGGACCGTGTATGTGGCCATGCATAGCTTCACGCCGGTTTATCTGGCTCAGGCGCGACCGATGCATGTGGCGGTTTTGTATAACCGCAATCCCCGGCTTTCAAAGATATTGGCGACGCTGTTGCGGGCCGAAGGCGGGCTGGTGGTGGGAGAAAACGCGCCCTACCGTGTGAGCGACGAGACCGATTACGGTGTGCCGGTGCATGCCGAACGCGGCGGGCTCGATTATCTGGAAATCGAGATCAGGCAGGATCTGATCGCCGAGGAGGCGGGACAGGCGGCATGGGCGGCGCGGCTGGCGCGGCTTTTGCCCGAGGCTTTACGGATATTGGACGCGGGAGCGAAGGGGTGAAGGATTTCGGGTTGAGCCGGAATGTGCCGGTGGTGCCTGAGCGCACGGCATTGCTGGTGATCGACGTGCAGAATTACACGATGGAGATGGGCGGCGAATATGCCGGCATGGACGCCGAGGAGAAGGAAGCGAAATATGGCTTCTTCTTCCGGGAGATGCGCGGCCGGGCGCTGCCGAACATGAAGGCGCTGCTGGAGGCCTGCCGGGGCAAGGGGATCGAGGTGGTGTACACCGTGATGGCGGCGTTGACCCGCGACGGGCGGGATTTGAGCCTGGACTACAAGATTACCGGGTTTTTCTGCCACAAGGACGATTGGGACGCGCGGGTGATGGACGAGGTGGCGCCCCAGGGCGACGAGATCGTGTTGCCGAAGGGGTCATCCTCCGTCTTTATCTCGACCCATCTTGATTATCTGTTGCGCAACATGGGCAAAAGCCAGCTTATCATCGTGGGGGCGCTGACCGACCAGTGCGTGGATTCCGCCGTGCGGGATGCCTGCGACATGGGGTATCTGGTGACGTTGCCGGTGGATGCGGTGGCGACGCAGAGCCAGATGCGCCATGAGAGCGCGCTGGCGAACAATAAGGGATATTGCCGGCAGGTGACGACGGCCTCGTTGCTGGCTGAAATCGCGGCGGCGGGTTGAGATGGCGCGCCGCGCGGCGAAAGCCCCGGTTTTACGGGCAGAGCGTAAGCTGCTTTGCTTTCTCGATAAAACCGGCGAGGCGGAGATCGGCGGCTGGGCCGTGGATTTCGACAGGTCCGCAGACAGCCTGAAAATGCGGGTGATGATCGATGGAACGGTCGAGGATGTGATCGTCTGCGATTTGCACCGTGAGGATAGCAAGCTGGTGAATCTGGCGAATAGCCGGATTGGGTTCAGTTACCGGGTGCCGGAGCGTTATTGGGATGGGGCGCGCCATGGGGTGCGTTTTGCCACATTGGATGGAACATTGATCCCGATCAGTTCACGGGCGGGGGGCGCGGTACAGGAATATAATTTTGTCCTGGAGAAGCCGGTGCGGCTGGATGCCGTGGTGGATGGCATGGTGGATGGGCTGATCCAGGGCTGGGCACTGCGGGTGGATGACCGGGCCGGCACGAAGCTGGGTGGCGTGCGGGTGCTGGTGACGCATGAGGGGCAACCCGTGGCGGAGCTGGTGGCGGATCAGTTCCGAGGCGATGTGGCCGAGCAGGTGGGGGGCGATGCGGCATGCGGCTTTGCTTTTGCCCTGCCGAGGGAACTGCGCCGCAGGGAAAGCGTGACGCTGAAATTTCTGGCCTTGCCGGAGCGTGAGGAACTGAATGGAAGCCCGCTGGAGATCAGTTTTCCTGGTGATTCGGCCCGGGAAAAGATCGAGGCGCTGATCAGGCGCACGGATGAGCTGTTCAGCTTCGCGTATCATCTGAAAAGGGAGTTGAAGGCGGCGATTCCGCGCGAGCGGTTTCTACTGGCGGATTATCCGCGCTGGATGCTGGAATCCCGCCCGTTGGCGTTGGCCAGGGCCAAGGCGCGGTATGGCGTGGCGGATGTGTCCGGGCGGCTGGTTTCCGTGATTTGCCCGGTTTACAGGCCGGGTGTGGGGGATTTTCTGGCCGCGGTGGATTCCGTGCGGGCGCAGACGCATCAGAACTGGGAATTGCTGCTGATCGACGATGCCGGGGGCGATACGACGCTGACGGCGGTGATGGCGGATCTGGCCGCCGTGGAACCGCGAATTAAATTGCTGCCGCGCAAGAAGAACGGCGGAATTGCAAGAGCCACGAACGATGGGCTGAAGGCGGCGACGGGTGCGTTTATCGCGTTTTTCGATCATGACGACCTGTTGGAGCCGGAGGCGCTGGAGATCATGCTGCTGGCCCAGGCGGCGACCGGTGCCAAGCTGCTTTACTCCGACGAGGACAAGGTGGAGCGCGGCGGGACCTTCAGTGAGCCGCATTTCAAGCCGGACTTCAATCACCGGTTTTTGCTGGACATAAACTATATTTGCCATTTGGTGATGATGGAGGCGGGGCTTGCGCGCATGGCGGGTGGGTTGGACCCCGCCCTGGATGGGGCGCAGGATCATGACCTGCTCTTGAGGCTGTGCGAGAGGCTGATGCCGGAACAGGTGCATCATGTTTCCGAAATTTTGTATCATTGGAGAAAGACGGCCCGTTCAACGGCGGCGGCGGGAAGCAAGGCCAAGCCAAAGGCGGCGCAGGCCGGCGCGAAGGCCGTGGCGGCGCATCTGGAGCGGCGCGGGTTGCCGGCGAAGGTCGCGCCACGGGGAGAATTGACCTGTTACAGGGTGGAGTGGAAATTTTCCCCGGCAATGGCGAAGAAGGCGGGGGTTTCGATCCTGATTCCCTATCGTGATCATGCCGGCATGACGCTGGAATGCGTGGAAGCGATCAGGCGGTGCACCAAGGGAGTGACTTACGAGATTATCCTGCTGGATAATTGGTCGACCTCGCCCGAGGCGGTGAGATTCGCGGCGGGACAGGCGAATACCGAGAATACCCGGGTGCTTAGAATTACCGAGCCGTTTAATTACTCACGCATCAATAATATTGGCGCGCGGGAAGCCCGGCACGAATTTTTGCTGTTCATGAATAATGACGTGTTCGTGAGCGACCCGGACTGGCTGCGGCGCATGCTGGATGAGATGCTGGCCGACGAGCAGGTGGGCGCGGTGGGCGCGAAGCTGCTCTATCCGGACGGGAGCGTACAGCATGCGGGCGTGGTGCTGGGGGTTGGCGGCGTGGCGGATCATGCTTTCAGGGGGATAGCAGGCGACGCGCCGGGCTATATGGCCCATGCCATCGCGGCACAGGAGGTTTCCGCCGTGACGGCGGCTTGCATGCTGGCGCGTAAATCCGCTTTCGAGGCGGTGGGGGGATTTGACGAGCGGGAGCTTTCCGTCGCGTTCAACGATGTCGATCTGTGCGTCAAGCTGCGGCAGGTGGGCATGAAGATCGTTTTCATGCCGGATGCCGTGGCTGAGCACCGTGAAAGTGTTAGCCGAGGCGATGATTTCGACCATGAGAAGCTGGCGCGGTTCATGTTCGAGAATGAGGTCATGCGTCAGCGTTATGCCGCCTTGCTGCCGGAAGATCCGTATTATAACCGTCATTTCTCCCGCGAGAGCGGGGTCTATCGTGAATTGCGGCTGGTGCGGCCGGGCGAGGCGTGATCAGCTTCGCGCCAGACGGCGGGCGGTGAGCAGCAGCATGCGCCGGTCCTCCGCCGAGCAGGCACGGTAAAGGCGCATCAAGGCCAGTTCGTCGCCCATGAGCGACCCTGTCTCTCCCGAAACGAGATAGCCGAGCGAAGTATTCAGAACTTTCGCGATTTTTTCCATGTTTTCACGGACTTGCCCGGCGCGGTCGGTTTCCCACTGCGCGATGGCGGAACGTGAAACATTCAGTTTCGCCGCGAATTCATCCTGAGTCATGTTGGCTGCGAGACGTAAAGCCCGGATCCGGGCCCCGACTGTTTCGGCGGGGGGCTGTTTCTTCGATGGCATACAGTCACTCTAACACGCCAGAGAGGGAACTCAATGTTAGTATTTATTGACACATAAAGTTAGAATAAATAACATTACGGGCGGATGGAGGGTGAGATGCCACAGGCGAGATTATGGACAGAAACCGCAGACAGAATGATTTGCGACATGAGGCGGGCTGGGGCGACATGGGCGGCAATTGGCAAGCAGCTTGGATTGTCGAGAAATACCGTGATCGAAAGAGGGCGGAGATTGCGGGCGATGCCACCGCCGCGCCTTGTGCCGGTTACACGGGATAAGGATGTGGAAATGCTGGAGGATCCGAACAGGGCGCCTTTGCGGGCGGGACATCCGCTGACCTGGGGGTTGCTGACGGATGAGGCGTTTCCCGAAGGAGAGGGCGAATGAACGGCGTGCTGACGGAAGACGAGATCGTGGCGAGGCTGGAAGAGGCGGGGGCGGCGATGTTGTGTATGCCTATGCGTGGATTCTCTACCGGACTGAGGCGGAATCGTTTGGATGTGGTTCATACGGCGTTGGAAGCCTATGGGTGGGACCAGGCTAGGCTGCGTCCGCCGGTTCCATCCGCTTCCATAATGTCGCGAATGGATGAAGCATTCGATTGGCTTTTATTGATTCCCGATAAACAATATATTCTTCGTCGGATTGTTGGGGCACGGGCGCTGGTGCATCCTGTTACAGAACGATATCTTTATTCATGGCGAAAATTGGGAGCTTTGCTGGGGGCGGATCATAAATCCGTGCGGCGTTGGCATGGGCAAGGGATCAAGATGATTGCAGAGGGTTTGGTGAAAAGATAATATTTCTAACGTTAAGTTATTTTCTTGTTGCCCACCTGCCCCGCTTTGACGTAAGGATATGCCTACACTGGTTCTACTGAACACGGCGGGGACGGTATCGACGGGTTGAATGGGGCGGCGGGGTTTCTGGCATTTTCCCGCCGGGCGATGAGAGAGGCGGGACAGAGTCCCTTCTCTCATCATGAGTTGTTGATCAGGCATTTGCAGGGCGTGGCGGACGGAGATTGTGACCGGCTGATGGTGCAGATGCCGCCAGGCTCGGCGAAATCGACCTATGGGTCGGTCTTGTTTCCGGCTTGGTTCATGGCCAGGCGCAAGGGAGCGCAGGTGATTGCGGCGGCGCATACAGCGTCTCTGGCGCATTATTTCGGCGGGCGGGTGAAGGCCGTGCTGGCGCAGCACGGGGCGTGGCTGGGGGTGGAGATCGCCAAGGCGTCCAAGGCGTCCTCGCGGTTTTCACTGACCGGAGGAGAGGAATATTTCTCCGCCGGGGTTCGGGGCCCGATCACGGGGCGGCGGGCGGATCTGATCGTGATCGACGATCCGGTGAAGAGCTGGGCGGAAGCGGAAAGCCAGGTACAGCGCGATGCGCTGTTCGACTGGTACCGGGCCGAGTTGACGGCGCGGCTGAAGCCGGGTGGGCGGGTCGTGCTGATCATGACGCGCTGGCATGAGGATGATCTGGCCGGGAGATTGCTGGCGACGGAAGGCGGGTGGCGCTGTTTGCGGTTGCCGGCGTTGGCGGAGACGGATGATCCGCTGGGACGTGGGCTTGGTGAGGCGTTGTGGCCCGCATTGCAAGGGGTTGAGGATTTGGAGCGCCGTCGCCGCGAGGTGGGGGAGCGGGCCTTTGCCGCAATGTATCAGCAGGCGCCGAGGGCGAAGGAAGCGGGGTTGTTCCGTGTGGGTGCGGTGACGAGGCTGACCGTTGTCCCGGAAGTGAAGATGAGTGTGCGGGCCTGGGATCTGGCGGCGAGCCAACCGGGGCTGGGACGGCGGCCAGATTATACGGTGGGGCTGAAGCTTGGCATGACCGAGGATAACCGGCTGGTGGTACTGGATGTAAGGCGGATGCAAGGCTCGCCCGCGCAGGTGGAGGCCGCCATCAAGGAGATGGCCAGGTTGGATGGGGTGGGCACCGTGATTTCCCTGCCGCAGGATCCTGGCCAAGCGGGGGCGGCGCAGGTGGCGATGCTGGCGCGGGAGCTGGTGGGTTTTAAAATGGTGTCCAGCCCGGAACGGGAGGCCAAGCAGGTGCGGGCGATGCCTGCGGCGACCCAGGTTGACGCGGGAAACCTCGCCATTGTGGCGGGGGGGTGGAACGATATGTTTTTGGCCGAGATGCGGGAATTTCCGCATGGGCGGCATGATGACCAGATCGATGCGCTGTCGCGCGCGGTGAATCATTTGGCGACGCTGGCCTCGGTGCCGGCAAGGCGGCTGAATATATCGTTGTTGAGCCGGTAGCAGGGAAGTTTCTGAAAATCCATGTTCGATACGATTTGCGGCACTATTCCGGTGGATGGGGCGATGCCGTCGCGCGTGGCGCGGCTGGAGGCGTTGCGGCGAGTATTGGATGGCACATTATATGACAATTTGCCCTACCAGTTTCATGAGGAAAGGAACGGCGCCGGGGAATATATTCCATTGCGGCTGCGCAGGCCCTCCGTGCGGTATGGGTTGTGCCGGGTTGTGGTGGAGGATGCCGTGGCGTTGCTGTTCAGCGCGGGGCATTTTCCGGCCATTGAGGCGCAGGACGCGAGCATGGCGCGGGTTCTGGCGGATATATTCGCCGAGGCGCGGCTGAACGAGGTGATGATCGATGCGGCTCTACGGGGGTCTGTGGGGTCCGTGGCGGTATTGTTCAGGGTGCTGGGGGGGAGAATGTTCTTCTCGGTGCTGGAGAGCCTTTATCTGGCGCCGGTCTGGTGCGAGGACGCGCCGGACACGCTGGCCCGCGTGACGGAACGCTATAAGGTTGGCGGGGCCGATTTGGCCGCGCAAGGCTATGAGGATGTGGATCCGGCCGGGCTTTATTGGTTCCAGAGGGTTTGGGACACACAGAGCGAGACTTGGTTCGTGCCCTGGCCGGTGGATGAGCCGCTGGCGCGGCCCGTGGTGGATGAAACCCGCAGCGTGGCGCATGGGCTGGGGTTTGTGCCGTTGGTCTGGATCAAGAATTTACCCGGTGGTGAGGGCGTGGACGGAGGCTGCACGTTTCGGGCGGCGATCGATACGAATATCGAGATCGATTATCAACTGAGCCAAGCCGGACGGGGGCTGAAATACAGCTCCGATCCGACATTGCTGATCAAGGAACCGGCGACGAGCGACAGTGAGATTGTGAAGGGTGCCGGCAATGCCTTGGTGGTTTCGGAAAAAGGCGATGCGAAGCTGTTGGAGATTGGAGGGACGGCGGCGGAAGCGGTGATTTCCTATGTGCGGACGCTGAGGGAATTTGCGCTGGAAAGCGTGCATGGCAACCGGGCCAGCGCTGAAAAGCTGGCGGTGCCGCAATCGGGCCGGGCGTTGGAGTTGATGAACCAGGGGTTGATCTGGCTCGCGGATAATTTGCGGATTTCCTATGGCGATGGAGGAATTCTGACATTGGCCGGGATGGTGGTGAAGGCCTCGCAAATTTTTCCTTTGACGGTGCGCGGCGAGGCGGTGGGGATGTTGGATGCCTCGCAAAAGCTGAGTCTGCGCTGGCCGCGCTGGTATCCGCCCTCCGCCGACGACCGGTTGAAGGAGGCGCAGGCGGTGGCGACGCTGGTGAATGCGGGACAGATGTCCCGCGCGGCGGGGATCAAGGCAATGGCGGCGATGAATGACATTGGGGATGTCGAGGCGGAATTGAATGCGATCGATCAGGAAGCATCATGAGCGATGAAGTGAATGAAGGCGAAAATTGGCAGCAGCGGGCAGAGACGGCGGAAGCGGCTCTGGAGCACGCGCAGGCGCGGGCAAGGGCGCGGATTGTGCTGGCGGAGCTGAAGGCCGAGGCGGTGAAGGCGGGGATGATCGATCTGGATGGGTTGAAGCTGATCGACATTGCCGGGCTGCGGGTGAGTGAGGAGGGTGAGGTTGAGGATGCACCCGTTGTGCTGGCGCAGTTGAAACGGACGAAACCCTGGCTGTTTGGCGGCGGGAAATCATCTTCGGCGGCGGCGAGCGCGCCAAGGCCTGAACCGCCGCGACAGCGCATGGCCAGGGAAATGAGCCGGGAGGAGTGGCTGAGTGCGCGGGCGGCTTTGTTAAAGCGCCAATAAGGCGGATTTCAGAACGGATTGTTTGTGAAGGCCAGAAGCGAGGCTTGCTGGTGAGGGGCTCTTGTGCGCGCGTGGCTGCCTCGGCCGCTCCACGCTTTTTGGTTCATATTTGAAATTCAGGGAAAGACGAGGCGATGGGGATTCAGAATTTTCCGGCTGCTTTGCAGCCGATTATTCAACAGGGTTTTCTGGAACGGGAGTTTGAAACCGCTCTGAAGTCACGGTTGGGGTATCGCATGATTGCCGACCGTGAAGAGTTCGCGGTGGGGATTGGTGAAACGCTGACCAAGACGCGTGCCGGGCTGAAGCCGAGCGTGACCACGCCGTTGGCGGCGGCCAGTAACACCAGCCTGGATAATGGGTTGGTTTCCACCAATTGGGGGGTGGAGCAATATACCATCTCGCTGAATTTCTATGCGGCGACGCAGGACCTCAACATGGTGACGAGCCGGGTGGGCATTGCCTCGCAATTTCTGCAGAATGCCGCGACCAATGGCGAGCAGGCGGCACGGAGCCTGGATGAGCTTGCGCGCAATGCGTTGTTCGCGCCGTATTTTGGCGGCAATACGCGAGTGACCACCACGCTCGCCAATGCTGGGCTAAGTGTCGCGGTGGATGATGTTCGCGGTTTTCGGAACGTGTTCGTGAATGGGGTGCAACAGGTTGTTTCCGCCAATGCGCCGTTGGCGGTGACGGTGGGTTCGAACCTGTACACCTTGGTGGGCGTGGCCCCGGATGAGACCAATGCGTCGACCGCGCCAGGCGGCGTGTCCGGACAATTGACATTCTCGGCCAATGTGACGGTGGCGGATGGCACGGCGGGTAATGCGGTGAAGGCATCCACCGCCAGTGCGATCGTGCGGCCAGCCAGCCGGCTGACCACGGCGGCGTTGCAGGCCACCGATACGCTGACCATGAGCAGCTTGCTGGATGCCGTGGCGTTGCTGAGGCGCAACGCGGTGCCGACGGTGGATGGGGTTTATAATTGCTATCTGGACCCTGTCTCGGCGCGTCAGCTGTTCTCCGACGCGGATTTCAAGCAGCTCTTCCAGGGGGCGAGCGCGTCTAATCCGGTGTTTCAGCAGGGGATGGTCAGCGATTTTCTGGGGCTACGCTTCATCACCACCACCGAGGCCTATGTGCAGGCGCATCCGGTCATTTCAGGCCTGAATGTGCGCCGGCCGATTGTGTGCGGACAAGGGGCGCTGATCGAGGGGGATTTCGCCGGCATGGCCGCGGATGATGTGGCGCCGAAAGACAGCTTGGTGCAGGTGCTCGACGGTGTGGCGATGGTGACGCGCGAACCGATCGACCGGCTGCAACAGATTATCGCGCAAAGCTGGTATTGGATTGGCGGGTTCTGTGCGCCTTCCGATACGACCACCACGCCCAACACCGTGCCGACCGCGACCAATGCGAATTACAAGCGCGCCGTGCTGCTTGAGCATGTGGGTTAAGGGAGCAGGCTGATGGCGAGCGGTTCGACACAGCCATTCCGCCCGGCGGGAACGGTGGGGGTTGCGGCTTCCACCAGCGCCGCGAATGCGGCCCTGGTGGGCGGTGGCCAAGCCGTGCTGGTCTACAATGCAAGTTCGGCGGTGGCGTTTTTCCGGCTTGGTGGGGCTTCGGCGTTGAGTGCTGGCGTTTCCGATACGCCAGTGCCGCCTGGTGGACGCATGCTGGTGGATGCGGGGCCTTTTGTGACCAATGCCGCCGTGCTGCTGAGCACCGGCACGGGCATGGTTTATTTCACGCGTGGCGATGGGGATAATTACTGATGTCCGATACCCTGCCGGTTGCGTTCACTGATGGGCAGAAGGCGGATATTCGACGGTTTTGCGGGTATCCGGCCTATGGATCCGGCGCGGCGGGGTTCAATTCATGGCGCTTCTTCCAGGCCTATGGGACGCTGGAGTACCGGATGAATCATCTGGCCGCGGCGGAGGTGGCGGTGACATTGCAATATATCTCCACTCTTGCCTCCCTGGAAGCGGCGATTCCGCCGACTTCCGATAATTTGGACACGGAGAGCGCCGCGGCGTGGACGCATAATGCGGACGAATTACAGGACAGGATGAATCTGTTCGATGGCTGGCGGCGGCGTTTGTGCGGGTTTCTGGGCGTGGCGCCTGGCCCTGCCCTCGCCCAGTCCGGCGGCATAAGCCTGGTGGTGTGAGATGGATGGGGTGCGGTTGGCGGACAGGCTGGCCTATGGCGCCGGGTGCGCCGCGCGGCGAGTGGGGTTTTTGCACGATGCATATCGCCCCGCGGGGCCATGCGCGCCGCTGGATCTTGTGAACAGGTTCATGCGGCTTTGCGTGGCGCTGGTGTTGCCAGGCGGCGGTGTGACCGGGCCGGGTGGGTTTGGCGTGCCTTTCCGGCAGGCATGGGCGGATTGGTCTTATTTGCGGGTGGGGGATTATCTGGCCGGACCGGAAGGGGTCATGTTCGTGGCGAGCATCGAACCGCCGAAGCCGATGCTGGTGGTGATGACCAATGCGGTTGTGACGTTGGCCAGGCCGGGGGGGATGAGGCAGGTGGGGTTGAATGCCTACGGGGCGGTGGAACCGGCAACGGAGGCGCCGTTGATTACGGGATATCCGGTGGGGTTTTTGGCGGGGGGAACCGGAGACAGGACCAGGAGCGGGTTGCCCGACGATGGCAAGGTACCGGGATTTTCCGTGCTGCTACCCGTGGTGGAAGAGGTGATTCCGCAGGTGGCGGATATTTTGACCAATGAGCGCGGGGAGCGTTATGCGGTCAATTCCGTGGAGGAAACCGGTGGCGTGTGGCGGCTTACGGCCGTGCAGGCGGTGCGGTGATGGCGGACCAGGCGGATGTGGAAGCCGCGCTGGCGGCGATCGTGGCGAATGGAGTGTATCCGCAAGGAACGGCTGGCGTGAGTGCTGTCGGTCAGGCCTGCAAGATTTACCGGGGTTGGCCTGTGGAGCCGGTGCTGGACGTGGATCTGACGGCGGGAATGGCGCATGTGAGCGTGAGTGCCACGGATGCGGCATTGAAGAATGTGACGCGCTACCCGAGGGTTTGGCAGACATTGACGCCCGCGACAGGAACTCTGGCGGTGGATGTGGAGGGGTTGGGCGCCACGTTTTCTGGCCTGTGCTCGACCGGATTGCTGGCCGGTGTGATGGTGGATGGTGAAACCTACCCTTATGCCGTGCAGGCAAACGACAGCGCCGCGACGGTGACAAGCAACTTGGCCGCGCTATTGCGCGAGGGTGGATGGATTGTGGAATATGCCGGCAGCAAGCTGGTTGTCCCCCAGGCCAAGCACTTCACCGCGCGGGTGGTGGCGGGTGCGGGCTCGTTGCAGGAAATCAGGCGGCAGGTACAGGAGTTCCGGGTGGCGATGTGGTGCCCTTCCCCTGCCCTACGCGATGCGCTGGCGCCCGTTCTGGATGCGGCGGTGATGGCGAATGATTTTATCGCGTTGGCGGACGGCTCTTATGGACGGGTCAGATTCGTGAATGGGACGACGAGCGATGCAAGCGCCAATGCGGCGCTGTACCGGCGTGATTTGATCTATGCGGTGGAATACCCGACGACCTTGGCGCAGCAGACACCGGCGATGCTGTTCGGGACCATGGTGACGACAGTGAATATGACGGTGCTGGCGTCTGACAATGTTTGACCAAACCGGTTCGCGGTTTTGTCGAGAATGTCGGTCAGCCTCTCAAGGGCAAGACATTATCAAAGCTGAGGCAGACATGAATTTTCATCTGGTGGTGTTGAAACCATTTGGCACATTCAAGCGGGGGGACCTGATTAAGGATGCGGCGACGGTCCAGAAGATCCTGAGCGGTGGCAATGCGGATTCGGTTGTGCGTGTAGCGGCGAAGGGGAACTGAACCATGCCGATTGTGCAGCAAGGGGCGATTAACACCACCGCCCTGGTGGTGCCCGATTTATATGTGCAGATTGTGCCGCCGCAAGCGTTGCTGCTGAATGGTGTGCCGACGGACATTGTGGGTGTGGTGGGCACGGCGAGCTGGGGCCCGGTGGGCGAGCCGACGGTGATTGGCAGTATGAGTGATTATGCCGCCGCTTTTGGCCAAGTGATGGCACGCAAATATGACATGGGCACGCAGGTGGCAACGGCCGTGCAGCAGGGGGCGGCGAATTTCCGGTGTGTACGGGTAACGGACGGAACCGATACGGCGGCGAGTCTTTCCTTGCTGGGAGCTGTGGTCTTTACCGCGATTTATACGGGCAGCGCGGGTAATGATCTGACCTTAACCCTCTCGTCTGGTTCCGCCGTGAATAGCTGGCGCTTGACTGTGGCGCTGCCGGGACAGAGCCCGGAAGTCTTCGACAATATCGTGGGAAGCGGCGCGGCTTTCTGGCAGAACGTGGCTAATGCGGTGAACACGGGCAATGGCGTGTTGCGTGGGCCCTCGCGGCTTGTGGTGGCGTCTGCCCAGTCTGTCGATGCGACGCCGGTGGCCGGTGTGTATCTGTTTGCTTCCGGCACGCCGGGCAGCGATGGGGCCAATGGCGTGAATGCCGCCGCGCTGGTGGGCAGTGACGCGCTGCCACGCAGGGGTATGTATGCGTTGCGCTCACAGGGATGTGCCATCACGTTGTTGGCCGATACGGACGATTCCACCCAGTGGAGCGTGCAGATGGAATTTGGCTTGTCGGAAAGCACGTATATGATTCTGACTGGGCCGGCGGGTGATACGATCGAAAACGCGGTGGTCGTGAAAGGTGAAGCCGGAGTCGATTCATATGCCGCTAAGATGATGTTCGGCGATTGGGTCTATTGGTTCGATCAGACCAATTCAGTGACAAGGCTGGTTTCACCGCAAGGATTTGTGGCGGGGCGGCTGGCGAATTTGTCGCCGGAGCAATCCTCCTTGAACAAACCGCTTTACGGGGTGGTGGGAACACAGAAGTCAGGCCAACCGGGAGGCGCTACGGCGACATCCTATGCCAGCGCGGATCTTGAAGCGTTGTTGAGTGCCGGAATCGACGTGATTGCCAACCCGCAGCCTGGAGGAACTTACTGGGGCGTGCGGGGTGGACATAACAGTTCGTCATCAGCCGCGACCAATGGAGATAATTACACGCGCCTGACCAACTATATCGCCGCGACCTTGCAAGCAGGCATGGGTGGTTATGTGGGGCAGTTGGTGAATGCCACGCTGTTTCAGAATATTCGCGCGACATTGCTGGCTTTTCTGAATGGATTGCTGCAGCAGGGGATGCTGGGCAGCACCGATGGCAGCGTGCCGTTTGCCGTGGTTTGCGATGTGAACAACAACCCGGTCAGCCGCACGGCGCTGGGATATGTACAGGCCGATGTGCAGGTACGTTATCAGGCGATTAACGAGAAATTCATTGTGAATGTTCAGGGTGGGCAGACTGTGCAGGTGAGTGTGCAGACTGTGCCTGCCTCCGCTTGAATGAGGGTGGTGAGAGATGCCGTTTAATACATTCACTGTCGGCAGCGATTGCCAGATTGTGGTGATGGGGCCGTTCGGGCGTGTGGACCTGGCGCATGTAACGGGGTTTGAAGCGACCCAGGTTACACAGCCCTTGCGCGTGGACCGGTTGGATGGGGTGCAATTGGCGGCTGAGCTGCCCAAGGGATGGAATGGAAGCTTTCTGCTCGACCGGGGCTCTTCGGCCGTGGATGATTTTATCGCGCAGATTGAGGTGGCGTATCATAGCGGCCAGACCATCAATGGCGGAACGCTTTACCAGTATGTGAATGAGCCGGATGGGTCGACCTCGACCTATCAGTTTAACAATGTCGTGTTCAAACTGGCTTCGGCGGGATTGTACAAGGGCGATGCGCCGGTGGCGCAGAAGCTGAGCTTTTATGCCTCGACCCGGACGAGGGTATGATGGCGGACAGCGTGAAGGATAAGACGGGGCGAATGCTGGAATTGCGGCGCTTGGGGGTGCTGGAACAATTGCGGTTGTTCAAGGCGCTGGGGCCGGAGCTTTCTGAAAACCGGGCCTATGTTGGACTGGCGAGAATCGCCGCCGCGGTGGCGATGGTGGATGGTGTTCCCCTGCCCTTTCCGACGAACGAGGCTGCGATCGAAGCGGCGCTGGAGCGGTTGGGTGAAGTAGGAGCCGATGCCGTTGGCAAGGTATTGCTGGCGGAGCAGGAAATCGATTTGGCCGCAGAAGCGGGAAACTAAGCCGGCACCCCGGTCTTGCCGATTGTTTGTATCTGGTGAGATGCGGGGTGCCTTATGAAGTGGCGTTCAATATGGATGAGGCGGAGCGGTTGGCGTTCATCGTGACGATGGGAACGCTGGAGGGACGCGTATTCGATTGGGCGACACTGTGCTGGATGGATTAAGCGGGTGGTTTCGTGCGCCTTTTTCGATATATCCGTATCGTGTCGTAGGCGGACCAGCCTGGCTGGGAGGTGATGCGATGAGCAGTGTTGTACTTTCGCTCGGCGAGGTTGCTTTCCGGGATATGGAGGTGCCGGAGAAGATCAGCTTCGGCGGTCAGCAGAGGCTGGCGATCCAAAATATCATCGGTGGTGGACGAATTGTCGAAGCGTTGGGAATCGATGATGGCGACATTTCGTTCTCGGGTATTTTTTCCGGCTCGGATGCCGTGGCGCGCGCGCAGCTTTTGGATACGGCCCGTGCGTCTGGTGCGCAATTGCCCTTGGTTTGGCGGGGGTTTTATTATCTCGTCGTCATCGCGGGATTCAAAGCTGAATATCGCAAGCCAAATCTGATTCCGTTTTCCATCAATTGTGTGGTGGTAACGGATCCGTTGGCCGCGGCAGTGAATGCGGTGGCATCCGCGGCCAATTTGATTTCCGGCGATCTGGCCATGGCGGCGACATTTTGTGGACAGGCTGGCATTTCCGCCGACATGCTGAGTGCGGCAAGTTTATCCGCCCTGAGCGTTACGCAAGCATCTATTGGTACAGCAATGACGGCGAGCGGCCTAGCCTTGCGGGGAGGGGCTGTGTCCCTGGCGAATGCCATGACGCCGGTGATGGGTATTGGCGCGCTGGGAACGCTAAGCGCTAGTGCCGGGCAGCTTGCAGCTCTTTCCGGTATGGCTGGCTATGTGAATCGTGCGGTCTCCAATTTAGGAGTTGAACTGGCGTGACAAGAAAAATCGTAGTGGTCGCGGGAGGAAATTTATTCGTGGTTGCCGCACAATATCTTCAGGATGCCACGCAGTGGATTAGGATCGCACAGACGAATAATCTTTCCGATCCAATTCTGCGAGGGGTGGTTACGCTGGTGATTCCGGAGGTTAATCCGGCGGCTGGAGGCGGTATTGCCACTTGAGCAGCCAAGAGCGCGGGTAAGTGTGAATGGTGAGCCCGTAGGGAGTGTTGTCGAGTTGGAGGTGCAAGCTCCAGGAGCATTTTTGGCTGGGAAATTCATGGTGGTGTTCGCCATGGGTTTACCGCCGGCTTGGAGTGTTACTGAATTCGCCGGTTTGGAAAACGCTTCTGTAACGATAGAAATGTCGATGGATGGGCTAGCTTATGCCGTGATGATGACTGGGATGGCTGAAAACATCAGGATCGATCTTGCGAGGAATAACGCGGTTGTTTCTGGAAGAAATCTAACATCGCTTTTGATTGATGCGGAAATTTCAGAGAGTTTTGTCAACCAGACAGCTAGCGATGTGGCGGAACTGATTGCTGTGCGTCATGGCATGGTGCCCAATATAACACAGACCATCCAGAGGATTGGTCAATATTACCAGATTGATCATGCGCGCACGGCTCTGAATGTCGGATCAAGGGCAACGACAGAGTGGAATTTACTGTGCAGGCTGGCCCAGGCTGAAGGGTTTGGTGTGTCCGTAACGGATAACGTATTGAATTTCGGCCCAGTGATGCTGGGAGAAACGGTGTTGGCAACGCCGAAAAATTTTATGGCGTTGGAGATAGACCGCGTGACAGTGTTGCCCGCCGCCGTGGCGGTGCGGTCATGGAATACACGCAGCAAGCAAGCGGTTGAACAGAGGGTTGGCGCAGGGACCGTGACGACTCTCGTGCGGCCGAACATGACGGCGGTACAGGCGGGAGATTATGCAAATTCCTGTCTGACAATGTTGATGCGACATGGGAAAATACTGCTTGGTAAAATGCCGGGAGATATAAAATTATCTGTCGGAGACGCGATCTATCTGGCGGATACGAATTCAGAGTTGGACGATACTTATGTGGTGACGTCTTTGACGCGGCGCTTGGGTGGCCGAGAAGGTTTTACGCAAACTGTCAGGGCTTATGCGGTGGAGTAGCTGATGGATCAGCTTTGGAACATGATACGAGCCGGAGCGGGCGGGCTGGACGGTATGATGGGTATGGTGCGGTTTGGTCTCGTATCAAGCTTTGATCCGGTATCTTATTCAGCGAAAGTCATGATTCAGCCCGAAAATGTATTGAGCGGGTGGTTGCCGGTTTTGTCTCCATGGGTGGGGGCGGAATGGGGGATGGCGGCACCGTTGCCGCCTGGAACGCAAGTGGTGATTTTGGCCCAGGAAGGCGATGCCGAGCAAGGTGTGATCGCGGGGGCGGTATGGTCGGCGGAAGACAAAGCCGTGCCAGCGCCGGCGGGTGAATTGTGGTTATGGCATAGATCAGGAAGTTTCCTGAAGTTGTTGAATGACGGCACGATTCAGATGAATGCACCGACGGTGAATGTGCAGGGGAATTTGGTGGTTAGCGGCGATATATCAGACCACGGAGGTGCGCATGGCGCATTGGCGGGTTTGAGGAATGCTTATGACCAGCATGTGCACCAGGCCCCGGATGGTATGACAGGGCTACCGTCGGAGATTGTGTGATGGCCGATTTGTCGTTGTTGTTTGGCGATGATTTGTCGATTGGGCCGACGGGTGATTTGGCTGTCGCTGAAGCGCAGGATTTAACACAACAACGTGTTCTGAGACGATTACTGACAAACCCTTCCGATTATGTCTGGCATCTCTCCTATGGCGCGGGGCTTGGTCAATTTGTCGGCAGGCCGGGAGTGCCGGATCTTGTCTCAGGTGTGATCCGCACGCAGATGCAACTTGAGACGCAAGTTGTGCAGTCCCCTGCCCCATCGGTTGTGTGCAATGTATCGGATGATGGGACGGTTATGGTGTCGATCAGTTATGTTGATGCCGTGACGGGTCAGACGGCTCTTCTTTCATTTTCAATATAGGTCGATATGCAATTATCCTTGCAAAATTTCTCCTCATTGGTGGAGGGAATGGCCGCATCCGTGCAAGGTGCCGCGGCCACGTTGCTCGATTTGACGGTTGGGTCTGTTCTGCGTGCGATTCTGGAGGCGAATGCGTCTGTTGCATTATGGCTGCAATGGTTGATTGTGCAGACGTTGTCAGCAACGAGATTGGCGACCAGCGTTGGCCAGGATTGCGATAGTTTTGGTGCTGATTTTGGCTTCATGAGATTGCCGGCCGTGGCGGCCAGCGGGCAGGTGATATTTTCACGATTTACGCCAAGCCTACAGGCGGTGATCCCCGTGGGGACCTCGGTAACGACGGCAGCCAATACCGGAAGTTTTCTAGTCGTGGCGGATGTTTCAAACCCGGCATATAGCGTCGAGCAGGGAGGATATGTTCTTGCGGCTAACATCGCCTCGGTGAGCGCCCTGGTGGTGGCCGTGTCGCCTGGGGTAACGGGAAATGTGCAGCCTGAGGCAATTTCCTTGATTGGATCCGCGATCGCGGGAGTCGATAGCGTGACAAATGCCGAGGCGATGACGGGTGGTATGGATGCAGAAAGCGATACGGCTTTTAAGGTAAGGTTTGGCGGTTATTTGGCTGGACTATCAAAGGCGACGAATGCCGCGATTGGCAGTGTGATTTCGGGCATCATGCAGGGATTGAGCTATTCGGTCGTGGAGAATGTCAACCAGGCCGGTATGGTGCAGATGGGGCATTTTGTAGTTACGGTGGATGATGGAACGGGAACGCCTTCCGCGAACTTGATCGCGACGGTGCAACAGGCGGTGGATGCCATACGCCCTGTTGGTACAAGCTTTGCCGTGCAGGGACCGGTGGTGGTGAAGGCGAATGTCGAGATGACGTTGACCACCGATGGTTCAGCAGATCATGCTTTGGCTATAATGGCCGTGGCTCAGGCGGTGGAAGCCTATATTGCAAATCTGCCGGTGGGTGGTTTGCTTGGTTATACGAGACTAGCTCAACTGGCCTATGACGCCTCAAGCGCGGTGACGAATGTTTCCGCTCTGCTGTTGAATGGCACGACCACGGACATTGCACCCGGGAGTTTTGGCGTGGTGCGCTCTGGTATCGTAACGGTATCCTGACATGATTGGCGATGTTGCCGATATGGTCAGTCGGATCCGGCAGATGCTGCCAGGACGGTGGTTTGCGGATCAGGCACCTGTGCTGAATGCGGTATTGAACGGATTGGGCCAAGGATGGGCTGGTATTTATACGTTTCTGCAACAGGTGCGCGCGCAGACGCGTATTGCCACGGCTACGGGAATTTTTCTGGATATTGCGGCCCTGGATTATTTTGGCAATGCCTTGCCGCGCCGGGCTGGAGAAGGGGACAGCGCCTTTAGCGCGAGATTGAAGGCGAATCTTCTGGCGCCAAGGGCCACGCGTGCCGGGCTGGTGGATGCTCTGATCAGTTTGACGGGGCAGGTGCCAACCATATTTGAACCGATGAATACGGCCGACACGGGCGGCTATAACGTAAATGTGGCTTATAATAACGTGGGCGGGTATGGGTGCTTGTCGATGCCGTACCAATTTTTGGTGACGGTTAAAAGACCTACCGATTTGCCCGCTAATAATACGGGTGGGTATGGTGTGGGGCCGGGAGGCTACGACGATGCCCCGATGTTTTATGCGTCCGCTGCCGAGTTGGCGGGGAACATAAGCGACAGCGAAATTTATGCGACGATTGCCGAGGTTATTCCGACGGCAAGCATCGCCTGGACGAAAATCACGAACTGAAGGTTTTCCATGGATCGCAATATTGTCTATCCGGGCAGCATTCCGCTCGACACGGATATTCTCTCGACCAACCGCAATGCCATGGTGGGTATTGCGGCGCTGACTGCGGCAACATTGGGTAATGGTGTGGTGGCGGACGGATTGGCCTGCACGCCGACGACGCCAGCGTCGTTATCTGTAGTGGTGGGGCCTGGAAGTATCACGCAGCTTTCACCTCTTGATGCCACGGCCTATGGGTCGCTCGCCGCCGATATCGCGGACCAAATCGTCAAGACTGGGATCAATCTGCAGGCGACAAATTTTACACTGACGGCTCCAGTGGGGTCTGGCCAGTCGATCGACTATTTAATCGAGGCGGCTTTTGAAGAAAGCGATGCGGATCCGGTGGTGTTGCCTTATGTCAATGCCGCAAATCCGGGGCAACCTTTTTCCGGTCCGGCTAATTCCGGTGCGTCTCAGAACACCCAGCGTGTGCAAAGGGTGCAGTTGCAAGTAAAACCCGGAGCGGCCGCGGCGACGGGCGCGCAGGCCATGCCCGCGGTGGATACCGGTTGGGTGGGGCTTTACGCCGTAACAGTGAATTACGGGCAGACGGCGATTACCGCAGCCAGCATCACGACATTGCCACAAGCGCCGTTTCTTCAGCATAAGATGCCAGCCTTGCGGCCTGGTTTGTCATCGATGCAAGTATTTACATCGTCTGGGAACTTCACCGTGCCGAGCGGAGTGGCTGCGGTCAAGGTGACGCTAACCGGTGGTGGTGGTTCTGGAGGATACCACAGCACCATGCCCAGCGGTGGTGGTGGTGCTGGGGCGAAAGCGATTGGTGTGGTGACGGGGCTGACGCCGGGGCAAGTGATTCCCGTGACGGTGGGCGGTGGCGGCGCGGCGCCAACGGGTTACAACAATGGCAATAATGGCGGTGATTCCAGTTTTGGAAATTATATGACCGCTGGTGGCGGTATTGGCGGAAATGGCGGGACGGCCAGTAACTTTGCCAATGCCGGAGGAGCGGGAGGAACGGCTTATGGCGGACAACTCAATATGGCCGGATCAGTCGGCACGGATTCAATTATGGTTGCGTGCAAGGGCGGTGACGGTGGCGGGCCTGGTAATGGCCGGGGAGCTAGCGGTCCACTCTCGGGCATTGCGGCTTCTGGGTATGGCGGTGGTGGCGGTGGTGGCGGCTGCTCTTCAGGGTCCAGTCCGGTAGGCTCGCCTGGTGGTGCGGGGGGGGCTGGTTTCGTGATGGTCGAATATTGAGGAGGGGCCGATGACAACGCCCGCGACGTATTTATGGCGACCGTCAAATGCACGCTATGTGCAGATCGACGGATTTGTGAGTGTGCCGCGCGGACCGCAGGTGCCGCCACCAAAGCCGTTAGTTTGGCCGGAAAAAGATCCGGGTGATACGTTGGATTATGTCTTTGACATTTCGCCCGCGCTGACAGCCAACCCTGGGGATGTGATCAATACGCTGGATGTGACGGTAAGCCCCGCTAATCCGGGGGACCTGACGCTTGTCTCGGCTGCTGCTGATGGGCCGCGCGCCGTGTTGTGGCTGAGCGGTGGCCAAGCGCTAACCAACTATACCGTGACGGTAAAAATAGGAACCGTCGGAGGACGGATGCTGACACGCAGCATTACCTTGCCCGTGGTGACTCTGGCCTCCGTGCCAGCACCGCAAGCGGCACTGACCACGGCTGCGGGACAGGCCCTGACCGACCCGACGGGTACGCCCCTTACGATTATTTGAGGTGACGACTTCATGACGACCATTGGCCAGTTACCGCTTGCGGCTTCGGTTTCCGACAACGATGAAATCGCGATCTTTCAGAATGGCCAGACCATGTCTGCAACACGCGCGCAAATTCTGGCGGGTGTACAGACAGAGCTGACATTGCCGCAGGATACGTTGTTGGGCGGGGTGGGGCCAGGGACGGCGGTACCGGTACCGATTGAGATTGGAGCGAATCTGGTATTGTCTGGCTCGACGCTTGCGGCGACAGCGGCACCGTTCGACATTTCAGCTTTGCCCACCGGAAGTGTGCCCGTCGCAGCGGATTTGGTGGCGCTGGGACAGGGAGGGGACAACCAGTCTGTGTCTTACGGCAATTTCATGGCTGGACTTGCCAATGTTTCTGGGGTGCCGGGAGGAGCTTTGCTGGCGACGGCGGCGGGTGGCTCGGCGGCACGGACCATTGCCGCGCTGGCCGCGAATGCGGTTTCGATCGAGGATTTTGGGGCCGTGGGCGATGGAGTCACCGATGACAGTGCGGCTTTGTTGAAAGCGGTGGCCAGTGGTCAACCCGTTCGGTTGGGCGCCAAGACATATGCCATTGCCGGAGAATGCGATATTACAGGAACAACCTGTAGCCTGATTGGTGTTGCGGGGCTTTCCATGTTGAAGCGCTGTGCTCAATCCAGTGTTGGCAGTGCAAGCACGGCAACCTGGATCAACGTAGCGTGTACGAACTTTTATGCCGATGGCGTGACCTTCGATGCGAACGCCGCGATTACGGCAAATACGCTGGCGGTGGCGATTCAGCCAGCTTGCTCACGCTCATTGATTACGCGCTGCGTATTCCAGAATGCGAAGGGTGGAAGTAACGGTAATGGCCTGACCTATCTTGCGAATGATCCATCGGTAACCGAACATCATGTTCAAGACTGTGAGTTTGCGTTCAATGCGGCAAACGGGCTGATGGTGTTCGCCATGGATGGCCTCAGTGTCACGAACTGCCGAGCCCATGATAATGGCGTGAATGGTATTTACGCGGATAGCCACGATTCGACCTTTAAGCAAAAAGTCCGTGCGTTGCATGTTGCCGAGAACAGCTGCTGGAATAATAATCAGGTTGGAATTTTGGTTGGCAATTTTGTGGCCAATAATGTGTTTTCCCAGCCATTTTTATACGGTAATTCGAATCCTGATATTCTGGCGGCGGTTATCTCCGCGAATAATTGTTATTCCAACGGAATTTATGGGATCTATATTTCCGGTAGAAATATTCTCGTTTCTGGAAATCTGTGCACCAATAACAGTACCAAGGTAACATTTGGTGCAGGGATTTTGTGCGACACGGGATATTGCAAGATCACAGGCAATATGATCACGGGGGCCACGGCTTTCGGGATCGATTGTGGTGGATCGATCTATACGGAAGTGGATAGCAATTATATCAATGGTTCATATACAGGTATTAACATAGGCGGTGGACAATATTGCACTGCACGGTCGAATTTTATTCAGGATTGCACCGCTATCGGGATTGCGGTGCAAAATGTTGAGTCTGATGGTTCTGGAGATAATTTCGGGCTGGCTTGTACGGGGCTTTCCATTGTTGGAAACTGGATTGCTTATAGCGGTAATACCGTTGGTGTGTTGATCCGGGATGGTGCGCAAAATGTGAGGGTTGAGGATAATATCCTTATGGCCTCCGCGGGAAGTAATCTGACCACGGCGCTTTCGGCTTATACGGATTCGATTATCATACGTCGAAACCTATTGAATTTCACAACACGCTGGGTGGTAAATCCAGCTTTGGTGAATGGCGTCTATACGCTGACTGTTCCTGATCTTGCCGATATTGTCAGTATTTCCCAGGCTAATATGTCTGTTTCCAGTATCATGACCTCACAGGCCGTGCAGGCGGCAGGGCTTGTGACCTTCATTAAGATAACAAATGGGGGAACGGGTTATACAACAGCATCCGTGACGATTAACGGTACGGGGACAGGCGCTGTTGCCCAGGCCTGGATTTATGGTGGTAAGGTCATCGGTGTGCAGATGACATCGTTTGGAAACGGTTATGACGCGGCCACCTCGGTAACCATTGCGGGAGATGGCACTGGTGCCACCGCGACAGCGCAGGTTGGTTTGCCGGTCTGGAAAGGCAAAGAACTGACCATTGATTGCTTGACGGGCGTGACGTTTGCCTCCGCCGGATCGTCCCCGGCCCAGAGCAACTGGACGGGAGCGCCGATTACCGTGCCGGCTGGCGCGAGCATCGATTGGGTTGGAATGGGGGGGGCCGGTTGGCGCGCGGCGCGGTTTGCGCAGAATGATTATGTTTTGCCGAACGGCGATGGAAGCGTTACGCTGAAAAGTAGTTCGGGAGATGTTTCGGTGCATCCTGCTGGAAGCGGTGGATTGAGACTGATTTCCGATATGGAATCGACTGGCGCGCTGGAGCTGATCGGGCGAGGGTCACCGTTGAATGTCATTTCTGCGCCGGCTGGGTCAACATTCAGGAATTTGAACGGCGGTGTGGGAGCAACATTCTGGATCAAGCAATCGGGGAGTGGTTCGGCGAACTGGATTGCTGTTGCCTGAATTTTTCGATTTCCAGACATAGGGTCATTTCATGACAACGATAGCACAATTGCCCGCGGCATCATCCGTGGGCGAGGGAGATTTGCTGCCCTTATCTCAGGCGGGACTTGTTTATTCCGTCACGGTCGCAGGGTTGAGGTCAGGGCTGCAATCAACGATCAATGTGCCATCTGGGGCATTGCTGGGACGGGTGAGTGTGGGGACAGGCGGGCCAGAGGCTGTTTCCGTGGGTGACGGCCTGGCAATTGAGTCTGGCGCGCTTATGGCAACCGGTGCGGACCATGCGGAATTTCCCATACAGGCTGCATTGGGGCTCTCCGACGACGTGGTGATCAACACGCAGAATGGGCCGGGTTTGCTGCCCATGACAGCGTTGCGGGGCTTGTTTTCGGCTGGTGAAGGGATCTCCATTGATTCCAATGGGATCGTGACTGTCACGGTATCGGCCGTCGCGGGACCGGTAGGACCGCAAGGTCCAGCGGGACCGCAAGGAAATGCTGGTCCGGCGGGTCCGACAGGGCCTGCGGGTGTTGGACTTGAAGGGCCGGCTGTCAGTAATTCGACCGGCAATGTCAGTGCGGGGGATTATGTGCCTTTATGGCAGAATGGCGCATTGGCCTGGGTTCCCTATGGTCAGTTTCTCTCTGGACAGACGATTGATCAGTTGCCAGCTTCAGCGCCTGTTGCCGATAGCGACGAGTTGTTGGTGGCTCAGAGTGGAAATATGCTGAGTACACAGAGTTTTGGGGCAGTTTGGACGTATATACGAAACAAACTTTCCACAGTGCTGGCGGGTGTTGTGGAATTGACGGGTGACACAATTCTCGATGCGACGGTGCATAATAATCGTTTGCTGGTAGCAAGCCAGCCTTTGACGCTAACCGCCGATTTTGAAAATATGGGCTCCGGATTTGTATGTGAGCTGATTAATCTTTCGGCCGGTGCCGTGACGATGGGAGCTGGAATCATGTCTGGCTCGGGGGGAACGGTGCTGCCGCCTGGAGGCGAAACCAAGCTATCTGGCATCAGCTATTCAGGTGGTTCGCTGGTGTGGTGGAGTGGAATCATTCCTAATGCGCCGACCATTACTGTGGGGCAGATAGCAGCGCCCGTCGTTGGATCGGCCTTCGTGGTTGGAGGTGGAATTTTCAACGATGCTCCCTTGGCTTTGGACTATTCCACCGATGATGGTACGAGTTGGGTTGCGGTATCGGATCCGGTGATTTCCGCTAATGCCTATAGCTTCACCGCGTCCGGGTTGGTGGCGGGAACGTATACGGTGCGGGTGCGAGACCATGCCAATGAAGCCGTCATTGGTGTGTCAAACAGTTTTACTGTTCTAGCACCTGAAGTGACCATTACCGCGCTGCCGAGTGTTATCATGGCGAACGCGGCATTGAATATAACGGGTATGGTTGTACCGTCAGGCAGCCAGGTTAGAATTGGGCTTTCCAGTAGTGCCACCGTTGCGCCGACCAGTTGGGTGAGCACCACGGTGAATGGTGGCACCTGGGCGGGTAGTGTAACGCCAGCAGGTACGGGAACATTTTATTTGTGGGCTGAACAGGTCAACGATACGTCGGTACAGGCGGTATCTTCCGCGATGTCCGCCGTTCAGGCGAGCTTGAGCATTTCCGTATCGTCTACTGGCACGGTGGGAACCGCACTGGCTGTAACCGGCAATGTGACGCCGGTTAGTGATACGGTGAATATCCAGCTTTCCGCCAGCAATAGCACGGTTCCCACGAGTGGTTGGACGGTGGCGACGAATAGCAGCGGTAATCTCTCTGGTTCGCTGACACCTAGCGCGGCGGGAACCTATTACGTATGGGCACAGGATTCAACAAGCGGGTTGAATGCTGTTTCTGATGCCGTGACGGTGGCGGCGGCATCCTCGGTGGCATATGGGATCAATAATCCTGGTGGATCTTATGCCCATGGGTCGGGGACAATTCCACTGAATGGCAGTGTGACGCCGGCACAGGCGGTTGCCACGCAACTCTCGCTTTCGACCTCGAATACGGTGACGCCGACAAGTGGTTGGCAGGCTGCATCGATCATCGATTCCAACACACTCTGGGCGGTTTATTACAATACGCCGGCCAGCGCGGGAAATTATTATGTTTGGGTGCAAACCACAGCCGGGGCTAGTACAACGGTAAGCAGTTTCACAATTTCCGTGACTTAATCAATGACGATCTTATTCAATGCAATCGGA
The DNA here is from genome assembly GCF_050253495.1 of Acidocella sp. Lineage (NCBI taxonomy): Bacteria > Pseudomonadati > Pseudomonadota > Alphaproteobacteria > Acetobacterales > Acidocellaceae > Acidocella > Acidocella sp. The sequence goes on along the minus strand of NZ_JBFWIX010000010.1, from coordinate 16,510 downwards.
TCGCCTTTGATGTCCGGTACGGGACGGCGTGTTTTGGCTGCGGCCTTGCCTGAAGGGGCATCTTCTCTTCCAGGATTGTTCGCAGGGCCATACCCGTCGGATATTGATGGGCTTTCAGGGTGGTGGGATGCCGGTTTGATCAGCGGGTTGGCTGATGTGAACGGCGCCACGCTTGCCGCGAGCAACAGTGTGGTTGGCTATGTCGTCGATAAATCCGGTCAGAGCGCGGCGCTGGTTCCGTATCATATCGCGGCGGATACCAGCCCGATTGCAACCATGGCGGTGCCTCGCGTGAATGGGTATCTGGGAGCCGTTGGGGCACCTGATTCGAGCATCGCGGATTATGGACCGACGCTGGATCCAGATTGGGGATTGGCGCATCCGTCTTTGGAATTGGGTGCGGGACAAGCCTGGACACGATATTTAGTCTGGACGCGTCCGAATTGGCGGCAGAATACTTACTATGTGAACGCCCAGCCCATTCCGTTAATCCATGCAACCGCTGGAACGGGTATGACGATCTTGCAGGCCGATGGTCCGGAAGGTAGCGACCTTACTTTGTTTCCTGGAACGGTAAACCAGACGGTTCTTTCTTCTGGTTTAACCCGACGGCATAGCCACGCGGTGATTCTGCGCAATATGCCAGGCAGCGGTGTGGATGTGTGGGTGGATGGAACCCAACTTGCCACTGCCGTGACTAACCCTTTGCCGGTGAGTGCCGCTGGGCAGGTTTTGTTCTTGCATGATGGAACGGTTCAAGGCTCGGCTCAATGTTGGTTTCATGAAGCGGCAAGCTGGGAAAAAGCATTGAGTACGACGGAGATACAGAATTTGATCTCCGCGCAGAGCCGATGGGTTTTGGGAATGCGCCGTGGTGTAAGCTTGTTGGTGATGGGGCAATCAAACGCGGCTTGGTTTATCAATGCGGGAGGACCGCTGGCACTTGCACAGGGCATGGCTTGGTATCTTGGAGCGGCCGCCTATGGATATAAAGCGGCGATTTCTGGGACGTACCTTTCTCCCAACAGATATTCAGTGATTTCCGGTCATCCCATTTCAAATTCTTCACCGCCATTATTCCCGCCGGGAACAGGGAACGGAACATTCCTGACAAATCCTAATGATGGCTCTGATCCGGCGGGTTGGAGTGGTGGGCCTGACTTTACGGCACTGACAGATTATTTAACAGGAAATGCCTCCCTTGTTTCAACCGTTGATGAAGCAGATCTGGCGTTTCTGATTTGGCCATGGTCGGAACAGGATAGCACCATGCCATATGCGAACAAATCCCTTTACAAGGGAACGGTGCTGCGTTTGCTTGAATTGACAAGAGGCTTGCTGAACCGTTCAGCGGCACAATTACCATTACTGGCATGGAATGCCATTCCTTATGAGACGGATAGCGGTGTACAGATGGTACGTGAATCGATTGCCGATTTGGCCGCGGATAGCGAGAATAATATATTCGTGTTTGCAAAGCAAACGGCCGACTCAAACCCGCTAAATGCTGCGTATGATCCAATGACGGGCTTGTTCAGCGGGGGCGACCCTGAACACCGGGATGAACCAGATTTGTTGCGGTTTGGACGTGTTGGCGCGCATATTGCCGGGCGGACCGCCAGTGCTGGCGGGTTGTATGATTCTATCCAGACAACGGATTTGCCGGATGCTGGGTTGCCCATGAAGGGCGGGCCGCAGATCGCGCATGTTTATCGGGAATCGGATACGGAGTTGTTGCTGACGATCAGCCATGATTCTGGAAATGACCTGATTGTACCCCTGCAGGCTGTAAATGGGGCTGGTTTTGCCGTGATGGATGGTGGATCCGTTGCCGATCCGGGGGCGATTATTCCCGCCGTGGCCGCGGTACGGGTTGATGCAACCCATGTTTCAGTGACTTTGAGCAAAGCCATAAGCAATGCTTCGGATGCGGTTTTGTTTTTCTATCCCTATGGAAGTACGCAGATTGGCCGCGGGAATGCCATCACCGACAATATGGCAAGCCTGACGCCACCGGCAAACTGGAATATTGGGCAGGATCTCGGAACGGCATGGAGTATGAACATGCCTCTGCAGGCAACGGCTTATCCGATAACGCTTTCGGATACCCCGTCATAGGGAAATATGAATGGATCAAGACATGTTCATGGCATTGCGCTCCGATATGGCGGGAATTCGCAGCGATATGAGTGCAATGCGCCAGGATATAAGCATTTTGGAAGCCAAGGCTGAATCCTTGGAGGTTTGGCGAGTGCGGTACTTAGCCCAGGAGGATCAGGTTGTAGCGAAGATTTTCGCGAAAGTTGATGAGCTTGTTGGAGGGTTGGGCGATATGAGGGCTGATTTGTTCAGAATAAGGGGAGAGCGTGATGCCGAACGTCGGGCAAGCCTGATGATTGTCAGCTTACTTTCTGCTGTCTGTGGAGGCTTGGCGGCGAGTTTGTTCCATGGATAACTTTGCGGGTTGTCTTGATTTTACCTTGAGTATGGAGGGGGGGTATTCAGACGATCCCGCCGATCCGGGAAATTGGACAGGTGGCATTCCTGGAGCTGGAGAGTTGCGTGGGACGAAGTGTGGTATCAGCGCGGCTGCTTATCCCTCCCTCAATATTCAGGATTTGAGCAGGAAACAGATCGATGAAATTTATCGGAATGATTACTATGAACCCGTTCATGGAGATGATTTGTCTTCGTCTCTGGCATTGGTGGCGTTTGATGCGGCGGTAAATGCCGGGGTTCGCCATTCTGTTGTGTGGCTTCAGCAGAGTGCCGGTGTAGTGGCCGACGGGATATTTGGAAAAATAACCCTGGGAGCATTGCAAGGTGGCGATGTGGGTAAGCTGGCTTTAGAGGCCTTGGCCAGACGGCTTGATTATTATGCGAGATCGTCCGGATGGAATCGTTTTGGTCTGGGTTGGTCGCGAAGAGTTTTAAAGTTGGCGAAAAAAATTTGACGGTTGGAGAAAATATGCAAAAAATCAAAACTTTTTTTGAATCGCCACAGAACCGCACTGGTGTTTCGATCTGGATTGGTACGGTGATCACGGCTTTGATTCAGCTTTTTGGTCTGCATGAAACGCTGCCGACAGCCGATCTTCTTGGTTTGATAATCGGGTTTTTGAAAATCATTGAGCCGGAAAACACCGTGACATTGGCCCAGCTTGAGACGGCGGTGGCAGATGTGAAAACCTTGCTGACCGGACATGGATCGCAAGCGGTTGTCAATATCGCCGAGGATGCCGATGGTTTGATCCAGGCCGCTGTGAAGTAACTGGTTTGTAGAGGGGGTGGGTTATGGTCGATATAACGCAAATTGATGCGGGTTTGGATGTTGTTTCTAGCACGGGAAGTGCGGTCGGTGGGGTTGTGGGAAAGGCCGTTTCCGAAGGAAGCGCGGTGGTGAAGGCGGTTGCGGATACCGTGGGAGTGGAGCAGGCTGCGCATCAATCGGCTTTGACGACGGCAACGGCGGCTGTTTCCGCGCTGGCCAGCGCGGCTGCGCCGGCTCTGGCGGGTTTGCCGGTGAACGATGCAAAGAAGGCTGAGTTGGGATTGGGAATGTTGCAGATGATTTTGGCGGATTTGAAATCAATTTTCGCGTTCTGATTTCCGGAGTGGTGCGATGACGGAAGATTCCGTGGAGTTCAGGCAAGAAACAGCGGATAACCTGCGGAACTTTCGTGCCGCATTGACCAAGAACGCCAGGCGAGATCCACTTCGTAAAGCACGATTGCACGATATGGTTTTGAAACTTGGTATTTGGCGAGCCGGTGGGTATGCACCTTTTGGCGGTCATTCCCGTGTTGTGGATTATCAGCGGCACGCCCAAGGGCGGCGGTGGAACGGCATGGCTGAGGTTTTGCCGGTGGAGTTGAGATTGCCGCCCATTGGATCGGCTTTCCCGAAGGGACGGGGGTTACGGTGGGAGGTGTCCGGCTGGCCTTGGGCGACGCGTGAAGATGCCGGAAAATATGACCCTCACCTTGTAAGGCGGCGGAACGACCCTGATGGTTTGCTCGCGGTGCGTTCCCGTGTCGTGAGGCAGGTGAAGGCCGGGCCGTCGAGGAGTTTTGCGCCATCGCAAAGCGTATCGCCGGTGATGCGCGCGAAGCTGAGGGGGCAAAGCCGGAATGAGTTGACTGTTCGGCCGCCTGCTTCGAGTCCGGACGATGAAGCGGGGAGAGAGGAGGCGGCGTCAATCCGTTCGATGGAAGTGCGAAATGGGTTTCCGAGCCGCACAGGCGTTTTGCCCAAGGAACAGGATGTGCTGAAGACAGATGATGACGGGCCCAGTTTTGGTTCGCCATTGAGAATTGAAATGGATATGGCGGAAGCGCTGGACGATTATTTTTTTCGTCAATCCAGGCTCGCCCCGATGGGGGGGACGGCTTTCGACCCCCGGCTAAGCCCACTTTGGGCGGGGATGAAGCTGCCCGGTTAGGGCAGGGGGGTATCGAGGGATTTGATCAGATTTTCAGCTTCTTCCCAATCAAGGGCAATGGCTTGGTGGGAAATGCTCCGAGAAAATCCGCCCCTTGCCATGGCCGCGAGAATTTTTTCAGGCTTGGTTTCGCCGAATGGCCCAGCGCGGCGGCGGCGCAGATAGGCGCAGGCGGCGGCGAGTTCGCGTTGTGGATCCTCCGGTAGATCCGGCGATGAAACACCTTTTGCCGCCAGATGGGCGAGCGTGGCGCGGTGGGATTTGCCAGCACGGGTGAGACGCTTGGCGCGTGACGAGACAAAGGCGGCATCGTTCAGGAGCCCAAGCTCTTTGAGCCGTGTTATGATGCCGGGGATTTCGGCCTTGGCGCCGCGGATGAGGCGGGGGAGTTCGTCGGCCATATCGCTCAATTCGGTGGCTTGCTTTTGCCCCCAGCGGTCGATCCTGCGGGAGAGAACGCGGGCCAGTCCAGTCTCCGTTGCGGCGTAGCGGGCCAAATGGTTCATCGCCGCCTCGTACAGGCTGTCCGCGTTGGGGGCTTTTCCTGGCATAATGCGACTCTGCGCTGCTTTTCAGCTCTTGTCACGCGCGGAGAGTGGCACTATAGGCGCGTCTTCACCTTTATGGGTGATGCGCGCGTGTCCGGGCCTTTAGGCATGCCTGGCCGCCGCCCCGATTTCCGGGATCCTGCTCCGAAAGGGGTGGGTTATGCGATCAGGAGACTGAAATGCCGAAGCTGAAGACCAAATCCTCGGTCAAGAAGCGCTTCAAGATTACCGCTACGGGCAAGGTACTGGCCGGCCCGGGCAAGAAGCGCCACAATCTTTATGCCCGTTCTCAGAAGGCGAAGCGCCAGAATCGCGGTAGCCAGACTCTGACCCATGCTGACGGTTTGACCGTGAAGCAATGGGCCCCCTACGGCCTGTAAGGGAGGAGAGATAATATGGCACGTGTGAAACGCGGCGTTACCACCCATGCACGCCACAAGAAGGTTCTGGAGCTTTCCAAGGGGTATGTCGGGCGTTCCTCGACCAATTACCGGATTGCGCTGGAGCGCCTGGAAAAGGCCCTGCGCTATGCCTACCGCGACCGTCGGGTCAAGAAGCGTGAATTCCGCTCGCTCTGGATCCAGCGCATCAACGCGGCCGTGCGTGAGCATGGGCTGACCTATAGCCAGTTCATTTATGGTCTGAAGCAAGCTGGGCTGGAATTGGACCGTAAGGTGCTGTCCGCCATCGCGTTCGACGATCCGGCGTCTTTCGCCGAAATCGTGCAGGCGGTGAAGGGCGTTTCCGCCGCGGCGGAGTGAAATTTCCTTAAATTCTCTTGAGTCATGGCCAGGCTGAGCGCATCTCAGTCTGGCCATGACTGTTTTACCGCCCCTGCCAGAGCATCTGGCTGAACAAGCCGGCTTCTTGACCGACCATGAAAGGCGGCAGCTTTGGGAGGCTGCTGTGTTGATGGCGGACTCCCGTAGAGTGTTGGTCCGGTTGACGGCGCTGTTTGGTCGGCAGATCGAGGGTATTCGGGCCGCCATGTTCCAAGCCGGGGAAAAAATCGGCGGGCAGCTTTGGGCCGACCTGGTCCAGAAGGCGCAGGACGCGGTGGAAGATGTGCTGTGGAACAGCTATGGCTACGCCACATTCGGCCTTGGGGCCGCGCCGTATTTGGTTCGCCCTAAACAACCTCGTAAAAACTTGATCCATAGGCTGGCTACAACGGCCAGTGGCGTGGCATCCGGTTTTGTCGGTTTGCCCGGTGCGATCGTCGATATTCCCTTTACCACGACGACCATTTTGCGCTCGATCGCGGAGGTGGCGCGGGATTCCGGGGAGGATTTATCCTCGGAGGATACGAGGCGGGCCTGCCTTGAAGTGCTGGCATTTGGTGGCCCCGGTGAAAGCGGAGACGAAATGGAGACTGGCTATTGGGCGGCCAGGCTCGGTGTAAGCCATCTGACGATTAATCTGTTGATTCGCAGTGCGGCTGGGCAATTTGGCTTGATTTTGTCGGAAAAGCTGCTGGCGCAGATGGTGCCCGTGGCGGGAGCGGTGACGGGTGGGCTCCTGAATTATAGCTTCACCGATTATTACCAAAGCATGGCCAAGGTGCATTTTTGTCTTCGCGCGCTGGAGCGGCGAACGGGGGACGCGGCGGCGGTGAAGCTGGCTTTCGAGACGATGCTGCGGGCCGCGCGGGAGCGCAGGCGCATCGGTAGGCACCGGCGCCAGATCGCGCCGGTTATGCTGCGGGCGCGTTGACTATTTGAAGCTGATCAATTCCACATCGAAAACCAGAGTGGCGCCGGGTGGAATGACGGAACCGGCGCCGCGTTGGCCATAGCCATGTTCTGGCGGTAGCACCAGCGTGCGCTGGCCGCCAGCCTGCATGGTGGAAACGCCGATATCCCAACCGGAAATGACCTGGCCGACGCCGAGCTTGAAGGTGAAAGGTTGTCCACGGTCGCGCGAGGAGTCGAATTTTCGGCCTTTGGCGCCGTTTTCGTCCAGCCAGCCGGTATAATGTACCGTGACCATTTGACCCGCCTTCGGGGTTTCGCCGGTACCCACCACATGATCTTCATATTTCACGCCGGAGGGTAGGGTGACGATGTTGGTTTCGGCCAAGGCGGTCTCCTTTCAAAGTTAAACGGGGCGGCTTGTACCGCCCCGCTTTATTTAGTCAGTTCTTGGCTTGGTGGAAACCAGCCGCATCCAAGGCCGATTTGCAGGCATAAGCGCCGTGTTTGGTTTTGCCGTAATATTTGGATTTACTGCCGTGATAATCCTTGCTCTGGTTTAGAGCCGTCCATTCCACGGTGCTGTGCGGGCAATGGGCGGTGGCCGCGCTGACAGTGGAGAAACGCTCGCTCGCCGGCAAGCCAGTATGGCTATGGGTGGAGGAGTGGGTCTTCGCCGGCTTGGCGGTGGCGGTTGGGGTCATGGTGCCAGAGGGGGCGGGAGGCTGGCTGCTAGCGGCGGTTTGCGCCATGGCGGGCAGGCTGACCATGCAGGCGATGCCAAGAATTGGCAGTAGCTTGGCGATGTTCGTGACGCTCATTTAACTCTCCTGAATAGGGAACACGCCGCTTTCTTTGGAGCGACGCGACAGGGCGATGTGCCGCCGGGCCGTTTCGCGGCGCGGGCCATTTCGTCCCATGTGCGGTGTATTCAGCGAAAAGCGTGGCAGTTTTGCGGCAATGAGGTTTGCGCCGGGCGCGGTGGAGGTTTAGGAGTGCCGCCGTCTTCAAACTTCGTTGAGATACGACCATGACCCTCATCGCAGACCGCTTGAACCGCATCAGCCCGAGCCAGACCATCGCCATTTCCACCAAGGCGCGGGCGCTCAAGGCCGAAGGCCGGGATATTATCAGTCTTTCGGCTGGTGAACCGGATTTTGATACTCCCGCCCATATCAAGCAGGCGGCGATTGAGGCGATCAATGCCGGTGATACCAAATATACGGACGTGGCCGGCACCCCCGCCCTGCGCAGGGCGGTGGTGGAGAAATTCAAGCGCGACAGCGGCATCGACTATAAACCGGAGGAGGTGATTGTCTCCACCGGCGGCAAGCAGGTGATTTTCAACGCCATGCTGGCCACGGTGCAGGCCGGAGACGAGGTGGTCATCCCCACACCGTGCTGGGTTTCTTACCCCGATATCGTTCAACTGGCCGAGGGCACCCCGGTGTTCGTGCCTTGTTCCCAGAATAACGGCTTCAAGATGCGGGCCGAGGATCTGGAGGCGGCGATCACCCCCAAGACCAAATGGGTGTTTCTGAACTCCCCCAGCAATCCGACCGGGGCGGCTTATTCAGCCGAGGATTTGCGCCCGATCTGCGAAGTATTGCTGAAGCATCCACAAGTTTGGGTGTTTACCGATGATATTTATGAAAAGCTGACCTATGACGGCTTCAAGCCGGCCACCATCGTGCAGGTGGAGCCGAAACTGAAGGAGCGGACCATCACGATGAATGGTTGCTCCAAGGCTTATGCCATGACCGGCTGGCGTATCGGTTTCTGCGGCGCGCCCGTGCAGTTGATCAAGGCGATGGACAAGCTGCAGAGCCAGTCCACGTCCAATACCTCTTCCATTGGTCAGGCGGCGGCTGTGGCGGCGCTGAATGGGCCGGAAGGCGCGCTGGGCGAAATGGTGAAGATCTATAAGGAACGGCGAGACCTGGTGGTGGATATGCTGAATCAGGCTCAGGGCTTGAATTGCCATAAGCCGGAAGGGGCGTTTTACGTGTTTCCGTCCATGCAGGGCTGTATCGGCAAAACCACCTCCAAGGGCAAGAAGATCGAGACTGACGAGGATTTCGTGATCGCCTTGCTGGATGAAGAAGGGGTTGCGGCCGTGCATGGCTCGGCCTTCGTTTATCCGGGTCATTTCCGGATTTCCTACGCGACCTCCACAGAGGCATTGCGTGAGGCTTGCACGCGTATTCAGCGCTTCTGCGCCTCTTTGCGCTAAGTACGACAGGATTTATGGCACCGCAAAAAAGGGGCGGCACCGGAAGGTGCCGCCCCTTTTTTGCGTGGTGCGCCGGGAGGGACTCGAACCCCCAACCAAACCGTTATGAGCGGTCCGCTCTAACCATTGAGCTACCAGCGCCCTGCGGTCTCGCTTTTAAGTGGCCGGGGCTTCCCGTCAACTGCTGACGTGGCAAAACGCCGCATACTGGCCAGCCGTGCGGTGGCGCGGTATAGGCGGACAGCCTTCTATCAGGGAGTTCTGGCAATGGATGTGAGCAAGCTGTCGCCCGGCAAGGATGTGCCGCACGATATTAATGTGGTCGTGGAGATTCCGGCCGGCTCTGGCGTGAAATATGAGGTGGACAAGGATAGCGGTGCCCTGGTTGTGGACCGCGTGGTGTTCACGCCCATGGCTTATCCGGCTGCTTATGGCTTTATTCCGGGCACGTTGGCCGAGGATGGCGACCCGGCGGATGCGCTGGTGTTGTTGCCAGCCCCTGTTGTGCCGGGCGCGGTGATCCGTTGCCGTCCTATTGGCATGCTGCAGATGGAAGATGAATCGGGTCAGGATGAAAAGATCGTCTGCGTGCCACATGACAAGGTGCATCCGCAATTTTCCGGCGTGAACGAGGTGGCCGAGTTGCCAGCCATTACACGCGACGTGATCAAGCATTTCTTCGAGCATTATAAGGATTTGGAGAAGGGCAAGTGGGTCAAGGTGACCGGTTGGGCCGACCGCGCCGCCGCCGAAGCGGCGATCTCCGCCAGTCTGGCGCGTGTAGCCAAGGCATAATCAGAGTTACGAGGCTGAATGAAAGGCCTGCCCGGGAACCCGGGCAGGCCTTTATGTTGTCAAATATTAGCCGGGATTAGGCGAATTTTTTCCGCCGGACGATCATTCGAACCCCGATATTGATGGCCAGGACAACCAGCATCACCAGGAAGGCCGCGGCGAAGGCGAGCGCGTGGGATTTCGCGTCAGGCTGGTCGATGAAAGTCCAGATGACATAAGTCAGGTAGGCGACGGGTTCATGGGTGAAATGCCCATCCCACCCGTAATTGGACCAGCCGGCCGTGTAGATTAGGGGGGCGGTTTCACCGACTGAGATCGCCAGCGCCAGCAATGCCCCGGTGATGACTCCGGAAGATGCCGCCGGCAGCACCACCTTGAACACGACGGTTGAATCGTTGGCGCCCAGGGCATAGGCCGCCTCGCGCATGGAATTAGGCACTTGCTGTAGGGCGAGCTCGGTGATGCGCGCCAGATATGGCACGATCAGAATAGCGAGGGTGATGGCCGCCGCGGCAAGGGAGAAGCCCCAGCCAAAGCCGATAATCATCACGATATAGGAAAAATACCCCAGAACGATGGAGGGGGTGCCCGTCAGCGTGTCGGACATGAAGCGAATGGTGCTGCTCAGCTTGTTCTTGCCATATTCCGACAGGTGAATGCCAGCCCCGACCCCGAGCGGAATGGCGATCAGCATGGCGAACAAGGTGATCACCATGGTGCCTTCAATGGCGTTTAGCAGGCCGCCATTGGCGCCTGTCGTGTTTTCCGTGAAGAGATGCCAGGAGAATGCGGAAAGGCCGCGCCATGCGACGACAAACACGATGTCGATCAATGGTGCGATGACCAATATGAGCCCAATGCCGCATAGCACCCAGCCGATTTTGCTGACGATGATCCGGCGCATCTCCAGCGCCGAGCGGGGAGAATTAAGCGCGCTTGCGGACACGGAGAGCTCCTGAGGTTAAAAGTTTGGCGCAGGCGTTCACCGCCAGTGTGATAACAAACAGCACCAGCGCGATTTCGGCCAGGGCGCGGACCGACATGTTGGTGGGGTCGCCCTCCGCGCTGTCCAACTGCCCGGCGATAAAGGAGGCGATGGTCGAGATTGGCGAGAAAAGGGAGGTCGGCAGGATGTTAAGCCCGCCGCCGGACACCATGAGCACCGCCATGGTCTCACCCAGGGCCCGGCCTAGCGCCAGGACGATGCCGCCAACCAATGTCGCGCGGACCATTGGTAGCATGGCCTTGCAGACCACCTCGAAATGGGTGGCGCCGAGCGCGAAGGCGGATTCCCGGTTTTCCTTGGGCACCTGCATGAGGGCGTCCAGCAGGGTGGAGGCGATGATCGGGGTGATCATCAAAGCCAGAACAATCGAGGCGGCGAGCAGGCCATAGCCGTTTCCGTCCGGCGATAGATAACGGCCGATGAACGGCACCAGAATGGCGATGCCCCATAGCCCGAATACGACAGAAGGCACCACGGCGATCAGTTCCACCAACATCGAGAGGATGGGGCGGATTTTCGGTGGAATGATCTCGGCCAGGAAGATGGCGGCGCCGACAGCGAGCGGCACGGCGATGATGATGGCAATGGCGGAGGAGGCCAGGGTGCCGACAACGAAAACAAGGATGCCGTAATTGGCACCCGGAGGAACCTGGATGCCGCGTGTGACGACAGGGTCGCTATAAAGATCCCCTAGATCCCAATTGACCTCGGTCAGAAAGTGCAAGCCATTGAAAATCATGGCTTGACCTGAATAGAGCACTAAAAACAAAACAACCGCGCAAAGCGCGGCGGGGATTAAGAGGCTCAAGCTCAAGACGGCAAGGCGGAAGGGGCGGATTTTCATGGGTCACCCTATGCGCGGAAATCCTCTCCCAGCCTAGCAGGCCAGGAGAGGGAAGAGGCGGTTTACTTGATCTTGGTGATCTGGGCCTTGGACAGCTCAACCACGGCCGGGGGCAGGGGCACGAAATGCACCTGCTTCAGGAAGCTCATGCTGTTGCCTTCGGTGATCGCCCAGGTCAGGAAGTCACGCACGGCACCGGCAACGGTTTCGGAGGGCTGGCGGGCGTTTATGATCGCATATTCATAATTCACGATCGGATAAGCCTGCGCGCCCGGCGAGAAGATCATGCTGATACGCTCATCGGCCGGGGTATCGTTGGCCACGCTCTCGGCGGCGGCGGAGATGGTGGCTTCGGTGGGCACCACGTAGTTGCCGGCCTTGTTCAACAGGGCGGCTTGGCCCAGGCCAGCCTTGGCGGCGTCATCGGCAAAGGAGACGCCGATATAGGCGATGGAGTAGGGGTTTGCCTTGGCGGCGGCCAACATGCCGGAATTACCCTTGGCGCCCAGCGCGCCCCTCACGGCCGGCCAGGAGACCGAGGTGCCATATTTGATGGTGGCACCCCAGTTCTCGTCGGAAGCGGAGAGATACTGGGTGAAGATGAAGGTGTCGCCCGAACCGTCCAGACGGTGAATGGGGATGATCACATGGTCCGGCAGGGTGACGCCCGGGTTGGCGGCGGTGATCGCGGGATCGTTCCACTTGGTGATCTTGCCTTCGTAGATGCCAGCCAGGATCGGGCCGGAAAGCTTCAGGCCGGTGATGCCGGGCAGGTTATAGTTGATGGCCTGGGAAGAAATGGCGAGCGGGATGCTCAGCATGTTCGGGTGAGCCTTGACCATTGCGTCAGGCAGATAGGCGTCGGAGGCGCCGATATTCACCAAACCCTTGAGGGACTGGGCGATGCCCGCGCCGGAGCCGGTGGAAGTTGTGGTGATGTCGGCGCCGGGATGGCTGGCGCTGTAAGCTGGAACCCACAGGTTGAAGAGCGGATAAAGCAGGCTGGAACCGGTTTCGACCAGCGGCACAGAGGCGGCGTCGGCCTGGGCCGGGATAACGCCAGCGGCGACGGTGATCGCCAGGGCGGCGGCACCAGCGCGGAGGAGGTTCATCATCTTCACGTTCGCGTTCCTTATGTTAGGGCTCCGAGAGCCTTAGTTTCGGCCTGCGCGGGAGAAGCCTCCCAGCGTGGCCCCGCAATAATTGAAGCATGTGACAATGGCGACAGGGTTTGCGTTGCAATTCAATGACATTTCCGGCTGGTCAGGGGGGTGAGAACGTGGTTCTCTGCGTTTGTCGCACCGCGAAATGCTTGAGAAGGTGTCGTGTTGTCACATAACATATTGTTCATGTGGGAGTTGTGCCGATCCGTGTCCGGCTTGGCGGATGGAGCTGTCCATTGCCATGCGTCAGGGTAAAGGCTGGGTCTAGTGACATAAACGTCACATGAAATCGGATGATAAAACTCTACATAAGTCTCTGTAACCTGGAGGTTCTGCATGACGCGAGAGGAAATTCTCAACGCCACATCGATGCCCCTGGCTTCCCCGAGTTATCCAAAGGGACCCTATCGTTTTTACGACAGGGAATATCTTCTGATTCATTATGAAACAGACCCTGACATGTTGCGGGCCTTGTTGCCCGAACCGTTGGAGCCGGACGGGAATGATGTATTTTTCGAATGGATGAAAATGCCTGATTCCAGCGGCTTTGGGGATTATGAGGAAAGTGGATGCGGGATTTCGGCTCTGTATAATGGGATTCCGTGCAACTATAGCGTCATGATGTATCTCGACGACGAATCCCCCACCACGGGAGGGCGCGAGATCTGGGGGTTTCCCAAAAAATTTGGTTTGCCCCGGCTGAAAACCATTCACGAAACGCTGACCGGGTCTCTTTATTACGACGAGGAGCGCGTGGCTTTGGGCACCATGGTTTATAAGCAGAAACCCATGGATCCCGCCGATGTGATCACCGGGATGAAAAAGCTCAACATCAACCTGAAGTGGATTCCAGATGTTGATGGCAGCCCGAAAATCGCTCAGCTTGTGGGGTATTATTTGGAGGATATAGACCTCAAATTTGCCTATACGGGCGATGCGCGGCTGCATCTGGTTCCGCACGCGAATTGCCGCCTGGCTGATTTGCCGGTACGCAAGATTCACAATGGTCTGCATATGTGTGCCGATTTGACACTGCCCTACGGGCGGGTGCTGCACGACTATCTTGAAGAATCGAAATGACAAAGAGAGGGAAATAGCGATGGCCTTAAAAGGTAAGGTTGCACTTGTCACCGGTTCCACCAGCGGTATCGGCCTGGGTATTGCCCGCGCATTGGCCGCCGAAGGGGCCGGCATCATGCTCAACGGGTTTGGCGATGCGGAAGAAATTGAAAAATTGCGCGCCGATCTGGCTAAGGAATTCTCTGTGAAGGTGGCCTATGATGGGGCTGACCTCAGCAAACCCGATCAGGTGGCGGCTCTCGTGCAGAAGACGTTGGACGAGCTGGGCCGCATCGACGTGCTGGTGAATAACGCCGGGATTCAGTTCACCGCACCGGTGGATGAGTTTCCCGAAGCGAAGTGGGAAGCCATCATTTCCATCAACCTCTCAGCTGTTTTTTACGGCATGAAGGCCGCGATCCCCGCGATGAAGCAGCAGGGATGGGGGCGTATCATCAATATAGCCTCGGCGCATGGTCTGGTCGCCAGCCCGCATAAGGTGGCCTATGTGGCGGCCAAGCACGGCGTGGTCGGTGCCACGAAGGTAGCGGCCATCGAAACGGCCAATGATGGGATCACCGTCAATGCCATCTGCCCTGGCTGGGTGTTGACGCCGCTGGTGCAGAAGCAGCTTGAGGACCGGGCCGAGGAAGCCGGTACGGATGTCGATACCGAGAAGAAGAAGATGCTTCAGGAAACCCAGCCAATGTTGAAATTTTCTACCCCGGAGGAAATCGGTGCATTGGCGGTGTTCCTGTGTTCCGACGGGGCCGCGACCATCACGGGCACGCCTGTTTCCATCGATGGCGGCTGGGTCTCCCACTAAAGCCGTCGGGATCGTTTATCTCTCACGATTTTACAGCCGCGCCAGTCATGCTGGGCGGCTGTAAGCTTGTCTGGGGCGGGCGTATAAGCGCGTCCGATGGATCAGGCGGAGCAAAGAATAAGATGCGAGACCAGGAGGCCGCGCGCTATGCGGCAATGTTGCGGCGAAGCGCGGAGCTGAAATTGATGCTGGCGGCGCGGGCCGAGCCTGTGCTGGCGGTGGTGGATGCTTGTGAGGCGGCACTACGAAGCGGCGGCAAGCTGATTTTTTGTGGCAATGGCGGTTCGGCGGCGGACGCGCAGCATCTGGCCACTGAGCTTGTCATCAGGCTGCGCGGGGCAGTGCCGAGGAGCAGTTGGCCTGCCATCACGCTGGCCCTGGATACGTCCGCCGTGACGGCGGCGGTGAATGATTTCGGTGTGGATGAAATGTTTTCCCGGCCTTTGCAGGGGCTGGGGAGGGGCGGGGACGTGTTGTTTGGCATCACGACCTCGGGCAGGTCGCCGAATGTGCTGGGAGCGCTGAAAATGGCGCGCGAGATGGGGATTGTATCGGTTGGCTTGCTGGGGGGGGATGGCGGCCCGGCTTTGCCGCTTTGCGACCTTGCCCTCTTGGTGCCGGACCAGGAAACGGCGCGCGTGCAGGAATGCCATATTGCGCTGGGCCATGCGATTCTCACCTTGCTGGAAGATAGGATGGTTGGCGCATGAGAGTGCTGGTGACCGGCGCGGCCGGCTTCGTGGGCTATCATATAAGTGAAGCCTTGCTGGCGCGTGGGATTGAGGTGGTGGGGGTCGATGATCTCAACCCTTATTACGATGTGCGGTTGAAGCAGGCACGGCTACGGCGTTTGAGAAAAGGGTTTACCTTTCATCACCTCGACATTGCCGACCATGAGGCCGTGAGGCGCGTGGGGGAGGGGGTGGAGGTTATCCTGCATGTCGCGGCCCAGGCGGGGGTGCGGTATTCGCTGGATAATCCGTTCGCCTATGCGGTTTCCAACCTGACGGGGCATTTATCAATTCTGGAAGTGGCGCGGCACAGCAAGAGCGTGAAGCATCTGATCTATGCCAGCTCATCCTCGGTTTACGGCACTGGCTCGGCCTTGCCCTACGAGGAAACCGAGCGAGCGGACCGGCCATCCTCCCTTTATGCCGCCACCAAGCGGGCGGATGAGCTGATGAGTGCCTCCTACACGCATTTGTTTGGGCTGAAGCAGACAGGGCTGCGGTTTTTTACTGTTTATGGTCCCTGGGGGCGGCCGGATATGGCGTATTTTGGTTTCGCGGAAGCCATCATGGAGGGTGTGCCGCTCACGCTTTACGAGAACGGCATGCTCAAGCGCGACTTTACCTACATCGACGACATTGTCGCGGGAGTTTTGGGGGTATTCGACCATCCGCCGGGAGAAGAAGCACCGCACCGCGTGTTCAATATAGGCAATCGCCGGGCGGAATATGTTCGAGATCTGGTGGGCTTGCTGGAACGGCATTTGGGGATAGGGGCCAAGATCGTGAGCTTGCCAAAACCTGACGCGGATCCTGTGGAAACCTGTGCGGATGTCTCTGCCCTGCATCGTTTATGTGGGTATACGCCCCGTACGAGGTTGGAGGAGGGCATTCCCAGATTTGTCGCCTGGTACAAGGATTGGCGCGTGAAAAGGACAGCGGTGTGAGGCGTGGCTAAATTTATTGTTTAATTTCAATATGTTAAAAAAAAACAGACAAATTCGTGAAAAACTTTCCCTGTCTGAGTTGACGGCTTTCGAAGCGTGGAATAGAAGCCCGTCCACCGACGGGGTTTACGGACTTGATCTGGACTGCTTCTGAGGTTAGACTGGTTGGCCTTGCTGATGACCTGATGGTTTAAGTTTAGGTTGGTTGGTTTAGATCTTTGACAATTGC
>NZ_JBFWIX010000009.1:0-136105 GCF_050253495.1 Acidocella sp. | reverse complement strand
GCTTCGAACCCGCACCCTCTGGGTGATCCATCAAACGCGCCCCTCACGGCCATCAACACCATGATTTATATCGGAAATATTGAGATCCTGACAGCAAAATCAGCGATTTACTTGGGGAATGTGGGTTGAAGCCTTTCACGAACGTGCCTTGCGGATTCATCGCCGCCAGCACATGCCAGCAAGTCCCGTCCTTGCCGGCGGCGTCGATGCCCTGGAGCACGACGAGCAGGGCGTGATGTCTCTCGCCATAGAGTTTCTGCTGCAACTCGGCGAGCCGCGTTTCGTTTTTGAGGAGATCCGCCTTGGCATGCTCAGCGGACATATAATCGCCGTGAAAACCGGGATCGATATGTTTCAACCGCACCCGGGAGCCGGGCTCGACAATTAGTTTCTTGCGCAGATCCATTTGCAACCTCGCTTCCTGACGCGGACGCAATGGCGGCACTTGGCCAGCCAAGCGCCGCTAACACGCGCCTCAAGATAAATTATCATTGAAAAATCGGGCATCTGGTCTGTCAATCCCGGTAACATTGATGCTACGAATTTTCTCAGATTAAAAAATAGGGCTGGCATGTTGGTTTGGGAGTCATCGTCGTTGCGGCGGTATGGCGTCTTGGTCGCCGTTCTGTCCACCTTGCCCTTGACCGGCTGCATGGTCGGGCCTGACTTTTCCACGCCCGCCGCCGCCACCGCCCCGCATTATGTGCCCGTGGACGGCATCTTGCCCGAAGGCACCGCGAACGACCCGCAATGGTGGCGCGGCTTTAACGACCCCGTGCTCGACAAGCTCATCTCGCTTGCCTACCGGAACAACCTCACCCTGCAACAAGCGGGCGTGCATGTGCTCCAGGCCCGCGCCGAACTGGCCGCCGCGGTGGGTGAGCTTTACCCGCAGCAGCAGGCCATCAGCGCCAGCTATGTGGATTCGGTGCAAAGCAAGGCTTCCCCCACCCATATTCCAGGGGCCGACACCCATATCCAGGATCTTTCCCTTGGGCTGAGCGCAAGCTGGGAAATCGATTTCTGGGGCAAATACAGGCGCGCCATCCAGGCGCAGAACGCGGTCTTTCTCGGCTCGATCGACGCGTACGACGCCGCCCTGGTCAGCCTGACCTCCAGCGTCGCCCAGATTTATATCGCCATCCGCACCTTGCAGGAACAAATCGCCGTCGCCAACGCCAACGTGGCGGCACAACAGGAAAGTCTGCGCATCGCCACCGTGCAGTTCAATTCCGGCCAGACCAGCCAGCTCGATGTCGAGCAGGCGCAAACCCAGCTCAACATCACCCAGGCCACCTTGCCCACGCTGCGGGCGCAGCTCATGACGCAGAAGGATGCGCTGGCCGTGCTGCTGGGGCTGACGCCCGACAAGATCTCCCCGCTATTGGGCGATGGAGGTTCCATCCCCATGGCGCCCGCCGCCGTATCGGTTGGCATTCCCAAGGATCTGCTGCGCATGCGCCCCGATGTGAAGCAGGCCGAGCAAGAGGCCGCCGCCCAATGCGCGCAGCTCGGCGTGGCCAAGGCGCAGCTCTACCCCGCCTTGTCGCTCTCCGGCACGTTCGGGTTCGAGTCCAGCAATTCCAACGGCTCCTCCCTGGGAGATCTGTTCAAATGGTCCAGCCATACCGTCTCGATCGGGCCGTCCTTGCAGATTCCGATCTTCAATTACGGTCAGCTCACCAATCAGGTCCGTGCCCAGGATGCGGCCTTTGAGCAATCGATCCTGAATTACCAGAACGTGGTGCTGAAGGCGCAGCAGGAAGTGCAGGACGCCATCGCCGCTTATGTAGAGGCGCAGAACAGCGTGCGGGTGCTGATCGCGGCCAATGCCTCGGCCAAGCAATCGGTGAAGCTGGCGATGATCCGCTATGTCGATGGCGCGTCGGACTATACCACGGTGCTGAATGCCGAGCAGGCACAGCTCCAGGTGCAGAACTCCCTGGCTTCCGCGCAGGGGCAGGTGCCCACCGCCCTGGTGCAGCTTTACGCGGCGCTCGGCGGAGGCTGGCAGATCGCCAAGGGGCATGACGTGGTGCCCGACAATATCAAGGCGGACATGGCCAAGCGCACCAATTGGGGCGGGCTGCTGACGCCGCAGGCCCATGCCGCCCCGGCCGATGAGGGGGCGCATATTCAACAATCCTACGCGCCGGACTGGTGAGAGACATGCGGGAGCGCTGTGCAGTGAAAGCTATTTTCGGTTTGGCTGGGGCTGGAATCCTGGCGCTGTGCCTTTCGGGCTGCGGCAAGGGCAACAGCTACAAGGCGCCGCCGCCGCCGCCCGTGATCACCAGCAAACCAGTTTCCATGCCGATGACATCCTACCTGGATGTGACAGGCAACACCGTGGCGGTGAATGCGGTTGAGCTGGTCGCGCGCGTGTCGGGCTATCTGCAGGAGGTCGACTTTACCGACGGCAGCGTGGTGAAGAAGGGGCAGAAATTATTCGTCATCGAACCCGCGCCTTACGAAGCCAAGCTGCAACAGGCGCAAGCCGCCGTGGCCAGCGCCAAGGCGCAGGTGATCTACGCGCAGTCTCAATATGACCGCCAGGAGACGATGTACGCGCAAAAGGCCACCTCGCGGGCCAATGTCGAGCAATGGCTCTCCCAGCGCGATTCCGCCAAGGCGCAGGTGACGGAGGCGATCGCCAACGAGGAGCTGGCCGCCATCAATTATGGCTATACCACCGTGACCGCGCCCTTCGACGGCATCATCAGCCGCCATCTGGTCGATGAAGGCAATCTGGTCGGCAATGGCTCGGCCACCACGCTGGCCACCATCACCCAGCTCAACCCGATCTATGTCTATTTCAATGTCAGCGAACTGGAAGCCCTCAACATCCGCGAGAACCTGTTCAAGAAGGGCCTGACCCCCAGCGATGTGGAAGGCGCCCCGATCGATATCGGCCTGCAATCGGACAAGGGCTACCCGTTCGCGGGCAAAATTGACTATGTCTCCCCCAGCATGGACCCCGCCACCGGCACCATTCAGGTGCGCGCCGTGCTGCAAAACGATAAAGACGTTCTGCTGCCCGGCCTGTTCGTGCGCGGACAGATCCCGCTGGGCAAGCCGGTCACGCATCTGGCCGTGCCGGAAGAAGCGCTGATGAACGATCAGGCCGGCTCTTATGTTTATGTGATCGGCAAGAATAATGTCGTCGACCAGCAGCGCGTGCAGACCGGGGTGAAGGAGGATGGCATGGTCGCCGTCACCGGTCTGACCCCCGATACGCAGGTGATTGTCGAAGGTCTGCAAAACGCCGCTCCCGGCAACGCGGTGGCGCCGACGGAACAGGACATCAAGCCCCCCGCCGCGCCGCAGCCGGGACCGTCATCATGATGTCGAAATTCTTCATCGAGCATCCGGTTCTCTCGAACGTCGTCTCGATTCTGTTCGTCGTGATCGGGCTGGTGGCGATCGGTGCCCTGCCCATCGCGCAATATCCGCAGATCGTCCCGCCCACCATCCAGGTCACGACCTCCGAGCCGGGCGCCGACGCCAAGACGCTGGTGAACACCGTGGCCTTGCCAATCGAGCAGCAGGTAAACGGCGTGCAGGGCATGCTCTATATGCAGTCCACCAGCACCAGCTCCGGCAATTACACGCTCGTCGTCACCTTCAAGGTCGGCACGGATCTGAATTTCGCGCAAGTGCTGGTGCAGAACCGCGTTTCCGCCGCCCTCGCCAAGCTGCCCGAGGCGGTGCAGGCGCAAGGTGTGGTGGTGCAGCAGAAATCGACCTCCATCCTGCAATTCATCACCCTCACCTCGCCCAAACATACTTATGACGGGCTGTTCCTGAATAATTACGCCCTCATCAACATGCAGAACACGCTGGCGCGCCTGCCCGGCGTGGGCAATGTGCTGGTGTTCGGCACCGGCCAGTACGCCATGCGCGTCTGGCTGGACCCGGCCAAGATGCAATCGCTGGGGCTCAGCCCCTCCGACGTGTTGCAGGCCCTGCGCAACCAGAATGTCGCCGTGCCGGCCGGCCAGGTGGGCGGACCGCCGACCGACGGCAAACAGCCCTTCCAGCTGACCGTGAACGTGCCCAGCCAGCTTTCCGACCCGACGCAATTTGGCAATATCATCATCAAATCGGGCAACGCGGCGGGGGGCGCGGCACGGATCGTGCGGCTGCGCGATGTCGGACGGGTGGAGCTGGCCTCGGTCAATTATAACATGGAGGCGAATTTTTCCGGCGCGCCCACGGCGGCCATCGGCATCTTCCAGACGCCCGACGCCAACGCGCTGACCGTGGCCAAGGAAGTGCGCAAGACCGTGGCGCAGATGGCCAAATCCTTCCCGCCGGACATGACCTACTCGATCCCCTTCGACACGACCATGTTCGTGACCGCCTCGATCGACGAGGTCTATAAGACGCTGTTCGAAGCCTGCCTGCTCGTGCTCGCGGTGATCCTCTTGTTCCTGCAGAGCTTCCGCGCCACGCTGGTGCCCGCCACCACCGTGCCGGTGACGATCATCGGCGCCTTCGCGGCCATGGCGGCGCTGCATTTCAGCATCAATCTGCTGACCTTGTTCGGCCTTGTGCTCGCCATCGGCATCGTCGTCGATGACGCGATCGTGGTGGTCGAGGGCGTCACCCACAAAATGGAAACCACCGGACTGGACGCCAAGCGCAGCGCCATCGAGGCGATGAAGGAGCTGACCAGCCCGATCATCGGCATCACGCTGGTGCTGATGTCCGTCTTCATCCCCGCCGCCTTCATGCCAGGCATTACCGGGCAGATGTATGCGCAATTCGCCCTGGTCATCGCCGCCACGGCGCTTATCAGCGCCATCAGCGCGCTCACGCTTAGCCCCACCCAATGCGCCCTGCTGTTGAAACCAACCAAGCCCGGGGCGAAGAAGAACATCGTCTTTCGTGCCTTCGACCGCGTTTATTACCCGGCGGAGGCCGCCTATACCCGGCTGATCCGCCGCATGGTCGGCCGCGCCGGGCTGCTCTCGCTCTGCGGTCTGGGGCTGATCATATTGGCGATTTTCGGCCTGTCGCGCATCCCCAGCGCCTTCGTCCCGCTGGAGGATCAGGGGTATATGGTGCTCAGCGTGCAATTGCCGGACGCCGCCTCCATCGGCCGCACCAACGGCGTGCTCGACCGGCTCAGCAAGCAAATCCTGAAAGAGCCCTTCGTGGAGAGCGACATCACCATCAGCGGCATTTCGTTGATGGATAACAGCGCCAGCCTGGCCAATGCCGGCGCGATCTATGTGATGCTCAAGCCCTGGGATGTGCGCGGCTCCAAATGGGGGCTGCTGCCAGTCTACAAGGCGCTGAGCAAGCTGGCGAAGGAAGAGCCCGCGGCCAAGGTGGTGGTGGTGCCGCCCCCGCCGATTCAGGGGCTGGGCAATTCCGGCGGCTTCCAGGGCGTGGTGGAGCTGCGCGACGGCAGCTTCGATTACACCAAGCTACAGCATGTGGCCGATCTGGTCGATCATGACGGCAACTCCCAAAGCGGGTTGAACGGCTTGTTCACCACTTACCGCGCCCAGGCCCCGCAATTGGAAACGAAGCTCGACCTCACCAAGGCACGGGCGCTCGGCATATCCGCCAGCGACCTTTACAGCACGCTGCAAACCTATCTCGGCTCGTCCTATGTGAATCTGTTCACCAAATACGGCCAGGTTTTCCCCGTCTATGTGCAGGCGGAACCCTCGGCGCGCATGACGGTGCAGGAGATGCGCAATTATGCCGTGCGCAACGATGCGGGGCAGATGGTGCCGCTGGGCACGGTGGCCGACATCACCAAAACCTTCGGCCCGCCGATCATCACACTTTATAACACCTACCCCTCGGCCATGATCAACGGCCAAGCCGCATCGGGCTACAGCTCGGGTCAGGCGCTCGATCTGATGGACGATCTGACCGCCCATGTGCTGCCGCCGGGATTCGGGTTTGAATGGACCGGCACGGCCTATCAGGAGCGGCTGGCGGGCGGGGCCACTTCGGTCATCTTCCTGTTCTCGCTGCTGCTGGTCTATCTGGTGCTGGCCGGGCAATATGAAAGCTGGATCACCCCCATCACCGTGCTGCTGGCCGTGCCCCTGGCGCTGCTGGGCACGGTGGCGGCTCTCACCGCGCTGGGACTGGCCAACAACATCTATACGCAAATCGGCCTGGTGCTGCTCATCGCGCTGGCGGCCAAGAACGCCATTCTGGTGGTCGAGGTGGCGCGCGAACAGCGGCAATTCCATGGTGCTTCCATCATGGATGCCGCCGTGAATGCCGCCAAGGTGCGTTTCCGCCCGATCCTGATGACCTCTTTCGCCTTCATACTCGGCGTGATGCCGCTGGTCTTCGCCTCGGGCGCGGGGGCAAATTCACGCAAATCCATCGGCATCGCGGTGGCCAGCGGCATGTTGGCCTCCACCTGCATCGCGGTGCTGTTCGTGCCCGTCTTCTATGTGGTGCTGCAACGTTTCAGCGAACGTTTCTTCCCCAAGAAGGTCAAGCAAGACGCGGCACCGGAAAAGGCCTGAAACCGCCAGCCGGTTCCGGGACGGCCTGTTCCATCAAAAAGCCAGGGGCTTGGAGCGCTTTTCATGAAAGCACCCCAAGCCCCGCGCAGGTTTTCAATAATGTCCGCCCGTTGACTGGCCGCGTTGCCTAGGCCCGCGTTTAAGCGGGCATGGGCGCCACGGGCAGGCCGACATAATTTTCCGCCAATCCGCGCTGCGCGGTGGGCGAGCCCTTGATATAGTCCAGTTCCGCCATTTGCAGCTTCCGGGAAAACCCATCCATCTCCGGAAAACGATGGGTGATGGACGTAAACCACCAGGAAAAACGCTCGGCCTTCCACACCCGTGAGAGCGCGCGGGCGGAATAGCCATCGATCCCCTTGCTCTGGCCGCTCTTGTAGAATTCAACCAGGCCTTCATGCAGCATGATCACGTCCGAAGCGGCGAGGTTAAGCCCTTTCGCCCCCGTGGGCGGCACGATATGCGCGGCATCCCCGGCCAGGAACAGCCGGCCCCAACGCATCGGCTCCGCGACGAAGGAGCGCAGCGGCGCGATGGATTTTTCAAATGAAGGGCCGCGCGCCACCTTGGCCGCCATGGCGGGGCCAAGACGCAGGCACAGCTCGTCCCAGAAACGCTCATCCGGCCAATCCTCCAGTTTTTCCTCAAGCCCGCATTGCAGGTAATAGCGGCTGCGGGTGGCCGAACGCATGGATGCCAGGGCGAAGCCGCGCTCATGATTGGCATAGACCAGCTCATGCGCCGCGGGCGGCACCTCCGCCAGGATGCCAAGCCAGCCGAACGGATAGATGCGTTCATAATGCCGCAGCACCGAAGCGGGAATGCTCGCGCGGCTGACACCGTGAAAACCGTCGCATCCGGCGATGAAATCGCACTCCAGCCGCCGCGCGCCCTCCTGGTCCTTCCAGGTTACGCAGGGCGTGCCGCCATCCAGCCCATGCAGCACGACATCCTCGGCATTCCAGACAATCTTCACGCCCCTGGCGGGGGCGGCATCGAACAGATCCTTCATCACCTCCTGCTGGCCATAGACCGTCACGGCTTGGCCACCGGTCAGGGCGGACATGTCGATATGGAAAATCTCGCCATCCAGAGCGAGATTGGTGCCGCCATGCACCAGCCCCTCGCGGTCGAGTCGGCTTGCAAGATCCAGACGGCGGAGCAAATCCACCGTGATCTGCTCCAGCACACCCGCGCGCACACGGCCCTCCACATACGCCCTGTCGCGCCGTTCCAGCACGACGGCATCGATGCCAGAACGCGCCAGAAGATGCGCGAGCAACATGCCGGCGGGACCGGCTCCCACGATGGCGATTTGCGTTTTCATAATGGATTCCCCTTCCTTTTCCGGCTATCCCGCCAGATTCTTGATGTCTCGGCAGGATAGCCGGGCCACGGTGCGCGCCCATGACGGCAAGCTGGAAAAACTTGGATAATTCACCAAGATTCGGTTAAATCGCCTCATGCAGCATGCCGGGCCGGTTCCCAGTTTTTATCTTTATGGCGAACCGCACCGCGCGGCGGCGCCGGGCTTCGTGCATGTGGAATGGCTGGATGACCGCTCCCGCCCTTCCGAATGGACCATCCGCCCGCATGCGCACCGCGAGTTGGCGCAACTGATCCTGATCGCCAAGGGGGGCGGGGAAATGCGGGCCGAGGCGCGCGGTGTCCGGTTCGACGCGCCGTGCCTGCTGGTGATCCCGGCGGGAATCATCCATGGTTTTCAATGGTTCGCGGATTCGGAAGGCATGGTGCTGACCATGGCGAGCGCCTATCTGGCCGGCCTGGCGGCGCGCGACCCAGACATCGCCGCCTTGTTCACCGAGGCGGCGGCATTGCCCTTGGACAAGGAGGCCGCCGCCAGGACAGAGGACTGCGCGGGAGAGATCATGCGCGAGCTAGGCTGGGCCGCGGCTGGCCATAGAACGGCGGTGGATGCCGCTCTGCTGCGCGTTCTGCTGGCCGCGATCCGCGCCAGGGCCGTCGCCAGCGGCAAGGCGGCTCCCGCCAGTAGCCCATATGCGGCGTTGGTGGCCAGGTTGCGCGCACGGATCGAGGAGCGGTTCCGCTTGCGCGAGCCGATCCCCGATCATGCGGCGGCACTCGGCGTATCCGTCACGGCGCTGCGCAATGCCTGCGCACGGATCGCGGGGGCGCCACCGGCCATGCTGGTCGATGAACGCGCGATGCTCGAAGCCCGGCGCGCCCTGCTTTATTCCAATCTTTCCATCGCCGAGATCGGCTATGCGCTGGGCTTTGCCGATCCGGGACATTTCTCGCGTTTCTTCACTCATTATGAAGGACGCTCTCCGCGTGCCTTCCGCGCCGGTGCCGGGCTCTGAGGCTTCCGGCCCGTTCAGGGCCGCGCCGCGTCCTGGGCCAGTTGCTGGCGCAATTGCGGCTTCTGGATCTTGCCGGTGCCGGTACGCGGCAAGGCCTCGACAAAACTGACATATTTCGGAATTTTATAGCGCGCGAGACGGGTGTTGAGAAACTCCAGAATCGCCGCCGCATCCGGTCCCGTGTCGGCGATGACGACCGCGAGATGCCCCACCTCGCCCCAGCGCGCGTCGGGCACGCCGACCACGGCCGCCTCGCGGATGCCGGGAAGAGCGGCAAGGGCGGCCTCGATCTCCACCGGATAGACATTCTCGCCGCCGGAGATGAACATGTCCTTCTTGCGGTCCACCAGAAACAGGAAACCATCCTCATCCTGACGGGCAATGTCGCCCGTGCGGAACCAGCCATCCTCCGTGAAGGCCTTCGCGGTTTCCTCCGGCGCGCGCCAATAACCGGTGAAGATGTTCTCCCCCTTCAACAGCAACTCCCCCGCCATGCCGGGCGGTACGTCCTGACCGGCGGCATCCACGATACGCAGACGGATGGCGGGCGGCACCAGCCCCGTGGCACCCGCCTTCTGGTCGATAAGCGGGATGTGAATGGGCATGCAGGAGACAGTGCCGGCTTCGCTCATGCCAAATCCATCGGCGATGGGAATACCATCGCGCAGCCAGGAACGAATATCCGCCGCGGGATGCGGCGCCCCGCCGGAGAAGATGGCCGTGAGATTCCGCAGCGCCTCAGGATCGAACCCTTCGACGGCGCGCAGCATCTGCGCCATTTGCGGCACACAGAAATAATGCGTGACGCGCAGGGCAGGATCCGACAGCCGCGCCAGCGTGCGGGCGGGTTCGAATCCTTCACTCAACAGCACCGCGCCGCCACGCATGAAAGTCGGGCGCAGATTGGTGATGATGCCCATGATGTGAAACATCGGCGTTTCCGCGAGCATCACGCTGCGATGCGTCACCCGCGCCAGCATGCCGAAATTCACCGCCGTCTGGGTGATGTTATGTTCGCTCAGCAGCACGCCCTTCGGCCGCCCCGATGTGCCCGACGTATATAAAATCAGGCTCGGGCGGGAGCGGTCGAACGGGTGGGGAGGAAGCGGCGCCGCACGCTCGAAGCGCGCGCGCAGGGCGGGCAGGCTCTCCCGGCGCCAGGACGAGCCGAGCGGCGCCAGGAATTCCTCATCGCCCGCCAGCAAGGCCGGCTCGCAATCCGCCAGCAGCCTCTCCTGCTCCGCCACGGCCAGCCGCCAGTTGAGCGGCACGAAAATAGCCCCCAGCCGCGCGCAGGCCAGATGCATGAGCGGGAATTCGGCGCAATTGCGCCCCAGCACGGCGACACGCTCGCCCAACCCAATGCCGTAATGCTCCGCCAGCACTCTGGCGGTGCGGGCGATGGCATCGTCCCATTCGGCATAAGTCCAGCGCCGGCCGCTGGCGAACTCGTGCACCGCCAACGCTTCCGGCTGCAAGCGGGCCTGCACGCCGGGATCATCCACGATATTGGCCATGGTGTTTCCTCCCCCCGATTGCCGTTGTTCAGCTCTTCAGGCGGTAGGCGCCCAAGCCCGGCTTGTAGCTCTTTTCATCGATGAACTGACGGATACCTTCCTTACGCCCGTCATTGTCGAAGGAGTTCGCGGCCTCCTGGGCGCGGACCAGATAATCCTCGGCATTCTCATAGGTCATTTCGCTCACGCGGCGGATGGCGTCCTTGGTGGCTTTCAGCGCGACCGGGTTTTTCTTCAGCAGCACCTTGGCGACTTCGCTGACACGTTCCTTCAGCTGGGCAAGCGGCACGGCCTCGTTCACCAGCCCCCAGGCGGCAGCGGTCTTGCCATCCACGTTCTCACCCATCATCGCGTGATACATGGCATTGCGGAAGGACAGCAGCTCCACCGCCACCTTGGTGGCGCCGCCACCGGGCAGGATACCCCAATTGATCTCGGAAAGGCCAAATTGCGCCTCTTCCGCCGCGAATGCGAGATCGCAGGCGAAAAGCGGGCCATAGCCGCCACCGAAGCACCAGCCATTCACCATGGCGATGGTGGGTTTCTGATACCAGCGCAGGCGGCGCCACCAACCATAGGATTCACGCTGCGCCTTGCGGGTGGCACCCAACCCATGGGCTTCGGTCTCACGGAAATATTCCTTGAGATCCATGCCCGCCGTCCAGGCTGTTCCCTCACCGGTCAGCACCAGCACGCCGACATCGTCACGGAATTCCAGCTCGTCCAGGATTTCCATCATGCGGCGGTTCACCGCCGGGCTCATGCAGTTGCGCTTTTCCGGACGGTTATATTTCACCCAGGCGATCCGGTCCTCGACCGTGTATACGACGATATCCTTCTCGGACATTTCAGCTTCCTTCCATTCAAGACAAGGCGTTCAAGACATGATGTTCAAGACATGGCGGCCGCGCCCGGCGCGGTCTGGACCAACCTCCCCCAACAGCGCTGGCCGCCATTATGATCTTGCGCGCCAGCTTTAATGATATAATACATAACATACAACCCCCTTCTTCCGGCGAATATCCGGGGCGAGATGAGGGCTTCAACAAACAGCAGGAGGCACACCATGACATGACAGACATCCTCGGCGAGATTGCACCGGCCGGAACCGGCGGGCATAATCTGGGCATGGCCCTCAAAGCAAAGTCCGGACTGAACGCGCAACCAGCCATCCAGCCTCCGGTCAATCCGCTCGAATCCCTGCTGGGCTATCAGCTCCGCCGCGCCTCCCAGGCGATGCTGGCGGATCTTGCCGCGGAACTCGCCGATCTGGATCTGCGGGTGACGGACATGTCCGTGCTGCTGGTGATCGAAACCAACCCGGATATCACGCAAAGCGAGATCGGCCGTGTGCTGGCAATCCAGCGCGCCAATATGGTGCCGCTGATCACGCAGCTCGAACGACGCGGGCTGGTCCGGCGTGGCGCCACCATCGGCCGGGCGCAGGCCTTGCGGCTGACAGCGGCCGGACGAGCCCTGGCACGAGATTGCCATAAGCGCGTGGCCGAGCATGAGGGACATTATCTGGCGGATCTATCCAAAACCCGGCGCGGGACGCTGCTGAACCTGCTGCGGACAATCTGGGACAAATAACCGCCGCCACGGGCGGCATTCAATCTGAAGAGGAAACGATGCTGACAGAGCAGGCATTGGCCGGCCTGATTGCCGGGCTGCATGGGCTGAACCATGATTGCACCGATTTCGAAACAAACATCGCGGTGCTGGGAGAAGCGGCGAAATTGGCGCGAGGCATGCTGACGCAAAACGGCAAGCTGGCCGACATGGCTGGCGCGCGCTTTGAAAATGGCCGGGTGACCTTACCGCCGGAACAGCAGGAATCCTGGCGCGCCCTGCGCGAAGGCGGCTGGACCAGCCTGGCGGACCCGGCGGAATTTGGCGGCCAAGCCTTGCCTCTGCCGCTGGCCGTGGCCGCGCAGATGCTGTTCGACGCCGAGGATGTGGCGCTGGGCATGCTGACGCTGAACCAGCGCTGTGCCGTGCGGCTCTTGCGCAAGGCCGCGCCGGCGCAAATGCAGGCGCTGTGGATTCCACGCCTGACCTCGGGAGAATGGGCGGCGACGATCTGCATCTCCGAGCCGGATGCGGGCTCGGATGTCGGACGTATCCGCAGCCTCGCCACGCAAGGCGAGGATGGGCGCTGGCGCATCACCGGGCAAAAATGCTGGATTTCCTATGGCGACCATGATCTGGCCCCGAATATTCTGCATCTGGTGCTGGCGCGCGCGCCCGGACAAAAACCCGGCACGCGCGGGCTGAGCCTGTTCCTGCTGCCGGACCGGAAAGAAGATGGCAGCCGCAACAAGATAGAAATTCTACGCATCGAGGAGAAAATGGGGCTGCATGCCTCCCCCACCTGCGTGCTGGCGCTGGACGGGGCCGAGGCCTTGCCCATCAGCGCCGAGGGACAAGGGTTGCGCGCCATGTTCGGCATGATCACCGGCATGCGGCTGGGCGTGGGTAGCCAGGGCAGCGCCCTGGCGGCGAAAGCCTGCGACATCGCCTGGGCCTATGCCGCCGACCGGTGCCAGGGCGGCCCGGCGGATGCACCGGCTCTGCCGATTCATGAACATGCCGAGGTGCGGCGCCTGCTCCTGGATGCGCGCCTGACCGCGACAGGGGCAATGCTGCTCACCTTGCAGGCCGCCGCCTGGATGCAGGGCGGCGACGAGGGCGATGAGGCGGCCGCCGCGCGCGTGGCCGTGCTGCTGCCGGTGGTGAAGACCTTCGCCGCCGAGGCCGCCTTCGACACGTCCAGCTTGGCCATGCAGGTGCTGGGCGGCGCGGGCTATACGCGGGAATGGCCGGTTGAACGGATCATGCGGGATTCCCGCGTCTTCTCGATTTTCGAAGGCACCACCGCGATCCAGGCGCTGGATCTCGTGCTGCGGCAATTGCTGGGCTCCGGCGCCGGTGCGGCGGCGGAACTGCTGGATATTCTGGCGCCGGCCCCCGCCATCCTGACGCCGTTGCGGACATTGCTGGCCAAGCTGGCGGAAGCCCCTCCCCTAGCCCGGGAACAGGCGGCGCTGCCGGTACTGCGGCTATTCGGACTGGCCTGCATCGACGGTTTACTGCGCCGCCACAAGGCGGTGACGGGCGAGGCGTTGCTGGCCTGGCACGAGGCTGGGCTGGCGGCCAAGCTGAATGCGTTGCTCGTCGCCACCGAATGGGTGGATACGAAAGCACTCCATGCCAGCCTGACGTGATTTCAGCACGGCTTGACCGAGCCACATGGAAACAAAAAGGCGCGGCCCCATTGGCCGCGCCTTTTATGTTGCCCAAGCAAGCTGTGCTCAGATTGGGTAATGCCCAGGCTGAGATTCGACGGTGATCCAGCGAAGTTCGGTGAATGCGTCGATCCCCGCCTTGCCGCCAAACCGCCCATAACCGGAAGCCTTGGTGCCCCCGAAGGGCATCTGGGCTTCGTCATGCACGGTTGGGCCATTCACATGGCAAATACCGGATTTGATCTGACGCGCGACATTGAGCCCACGGGCGACATCGCGCGTGAATACCGCCGAGGACAGCCCATATTCGGTATCGTTGGCCAGTTCGATCGCATGCGCCTCGTCGCGCGCGCGGATGACGGCGACGATGGGCCCGAAACTCTCCTCACGGAACAGGCGCATCGCGGGGGTGACCTTGTCGATCACGGTGGCGTTCATGAGCAACCCCTTGGGGGCCTCCCCGCCGGTCAGGCGCTCCGCGCCCTGTGCCACGGCGTCCTCGGCCAGGGCCTGGATATGGTTGACCGTCTTGGCATCGACCACCGCGCCCAGCGGTTGCTTGCCCTCGGTGGGGTCTCCCGCCAGCAGCGTGGCCGCCTTACCCCGCAAGCGCGCCACGAAGACCTCGGCCACTTCATCGACCACGATGATGCGTTCCGTCGACATGCAGATCTGGCCCTGATTGAAAAAGGCCCCGAAGGAGGCGGCTTTCACGGCTTCATCCAGATCCGCGTCGCCGAGCACGATAAAGGGCGCCTTGCCACCAAGTTCGAGCAGGACCGGCTTGAGGTTCTCCGCCGCCCGCTTGGCAATGATCTTGCCCACCGCGGTCGAGCCGGTGAAATTGACGCGGCGCACGGCGGGATGGTCGATCAGCGCGCCGACCACCTCCCCCGCGTCGGCGGGAGCGTTTGTCAACATATTGACGACACCGGGTGGAAAACCCGCCCGGACAAATGCCTCCGCGATCAAGGCATGAGTTCGCGGACAAATTTCGGAGGCCTTGAAAATGACGGTGTTGCCGCAGGCCAACGGGGTGGCGATGGCGCGCACCCCCAGAATCACCGGCGCGTTCCAGGGAGCGATGCCGAGCACCACCCCCGCGGGCTCACGCACGGCCATGGCCAAACAGCCTGGCTTGTCCGATGGAATCAGCTCACCGCCGATCTGCGTGGTCAAC
Organism: Acidocella sp.; assembly: GCF_050253495.1. Lineage (NCBI taxonomy): Bacteria > Pseudomonadati > Pseudomonadota > Alphaproteobacteria > Acetobacterales > Acidocellaceae > Acidocella > Acidocella sp. The sequence continues at coordinate 121,312 of NZ_JBFWIX010000009.1, read as the reverse complement.
GCGGCCGCTTCACGGATCATGTTGGTGCCCAGCATGACATTGAAGCCAGCCCAGGCCTTGGTGGCGCCGGTTTCACTCATCATGGCGGCGACGATCTCGGGTGCGCTGGCGGCCAGGGCATCAGCGGCTTTCGAGAGAAGCTCCCGGCGCGGGGTCGGCCCTAGCCGCGCCCAGCCCGGCAGGGCGGCGGCGGCGGCCTCGGCGGCGGCGATGGCATCGGCGGGTGTCGCGGCAATGGCGCGCGTCGCCACCTCGCCCGTCAGGGGGTTATGGCGCTCAAACAAGGCCGTGTTGGCGCTGCCTTGTGCGCCGATCATGAGCTTCACTGTTTCCGGCACGGAAAATTCCTCAATTATGCGATTATTGCTATGTCTCATAACATATAAAACCCGTCAATCACAAGGCCGCATGCGCCGTTCGGCATGCTCCATCAGGAGGAACGACGACGGCAAACCCCAGCATGCTTGCAAAATATCCCAAACATGCCGCAAGGTGGTCCAAAGACGTTCCCTGAACCGGAATTTGATCGTGGCTGAAACCAACCGCCAGACATTGGCCTCTTACGAAGCCCATGCCCAGGATTACATAGCGGGCACACCCCGGATCGTGTCGGGGCCCGTCAAACTCTGGATCGACGCCGCCTTGGAGGGCCTTGACCGCGAAGCCTCCATTCTTGAACTGGGCAGCGCCTTCGGCCGGGATGCGGCCTATATCAAGAATCTTGGGTACAAGATTGAATGCACGGATGCGACGCAGGCCTTTCTGGAACATTTGCGCGCCCATGGTTTCACGGCCAGATATTTCAACATTCTCACCGGCCGTTTGCCCGCGATCCACGACCTCATTCTCGCCAATGCCGTCTTGCTGCATTTCACCGGGGACGAAGTCTCCGCCATCTTGCGGAAAATGGCGGAGGGCCTGAAGCCCGGCGGCCGCTTTGCCTTCAGTTTGAAACAAGGCGAAGGCGAGGAATGGTCGAACGCAAAGCTGAACGCGCCACGATATTTCCGCTATTGGCGGCCAGCCGAGCTCCCAGCCTTGCTGCGCCAGGCCGGGTTTACGGGCTGGCATATTGAAACCGCCGCCACGGACAGGAAACATGCCGGCTGGATCTATGCCATCGCCCATATGGGCGCCTGAACCCTCAGCTTTCAACGCGCCGTTTCATCAGAACCAGATCCTTGAGAGTCATGACCGCGATGCCATCGGCCAGCAGCCGAAGGCCAATGACCGCCGTGCCGCGCTCGGGCTTGCTCGTCGAGGGCGTGGCCGCCAGCCATTCGATCTCCACCTGGCATGTGGCACCGCCGCGCAATGGCTTCAAAAACCTGACCTCATCATGCCCCAGCGAGGCTATGACACCGCCAGCATATGAAAAATCATGCAACAGCAATTGTTTGATCGCCAACATATGGCCGCCCGCGGCGATGATTCCGCCGAATGGGCTGGCCTTTGCCACCTCTATATCAATGTGAATTGGCAATGGATCATATCGCTCACCGAAATCGATGATCTCCGCCTCGCTCACGACATAGGTGCCGGAAAGCTCCTTCCGGCCGACAACAATATCCTCAAGCCTGAACGCCGGATCGGCGCCGGATGGACGTGTCATGAAACCTCCGCGCAATTCAAGGGAGAGAAACTGAACTTGCCCGCCGCCTCGCGCACATGGCCGGCATGAGGAGCGGCGAAATGGCCCGGCACCAGCAAATGCCCCTCGCAGGCGCAACGCTCCAGCGTGTTCCGGCGCGTGGCCCGCGCCAGCACCGGATCCGCGCATGCGAAACTATTCAGCTCCGGGCACGCGATCTGGAGTGGATGATGCAAAATATCCCCGGTGAATAGAGCGCTTTCACCGGCGTCGCGCACACGCAGCAGCGCATGGCCTGGCGAATGACCCGGGGCCGGCTCTATGGTCATCATCTCATTCACCTCGAATATGCCATCCACCAGTTCGGCCAATCCGGCTTCCATCACCGGCAACACGGAGTCAACGAAAATATCGTCTTTCTCATCATGCCGGTCAGAATCATGCCCGCGTGGATCGAAGGCCTCGTAATCGGTCTTGGAAAACAAATAACGCGCATTCGGAAAGGTGGGCACCCAGCGCCCATCCTCAAGCCTTGTGTTCCATCCGACATGATCGATATGCAGATGGGTGCAAAAGACAAAATCGATGTCTTCAGGCGCCACGCCAGCGGCGCTCAAATTCTCCAGATACGGCCCGTTGCGCATATGGAAGACCGGAAAATGCTCACGCGGCTTGCAGTTGCCGCCGCACGTATCGACGAGGATATTATGATGGCGCGTGCGCAGGAGGAAAGACTGGATGTGAATGGCGAAGCTGTTGGCCCGCGCATCGTAAAAACGAGGCGCGAGCCAATGCTCATGCTCACGCAATGTTTCCTCGCGCAAATCCGGCAGCAGAAAACCTGGCGGCACGTGCTGGTCGATGAAATCCTCAACCCGCGTGACGGAGATCTCCCCGATATTGAAATTGACCATGCGTTTCCTCCATTATCTACCGTAATTCGCGGCGCAGGATTTTTCCCGTCGCCGTCTTCGGCAATTCTTCACGAATCTCGATGACCTTGGGGCATTTATAAGCCGCCATGCGCGCCCGGCACCATGACGTAAAATCCTCCGCCGAGGCATCCTGCCCAGGCTTGAGGGCAAGCACCGCCTTGACCGTCTCGCCGCGATACGGGTCGAGAAGGCCGATCACCGCCACCTCGCGCACCGCCGGATGCGCGTACAGCACATCCTCCACCTCACGCGGCCAAACCTTGTAGCCGGAGGCGTTGATCATGTCCTTCTTGCGGTCCACCAGATAGAACCAGCCTTGCTCGTCCATGAAGCCGACATCGCCGGTGCGGAAACCATCCGGCTTCATGCTCTCCGCTGTTTCCTCGGGTTTCAGCCAGTAGCGCTTCGCCACGTTGGGGCCCGAGACCACCAGTTCACCCGCGACCCCGACCGGCGCGCGGGAGCCATCATCGGCCATGACCCAGACATCGGCATTGAATTCCGGCACCCCTATGGAGTACGCTCCGGAGTTTTCATCCACCGGCGGCACGGCATGGCGCGGCACCGCGATCATGGCGGCATTGGTTTCGGTGAGGCCGTACCCATTCAGCACGCGCTTGCCGGTCCTGGCCTCGAAATGCCGCGCCACGGCCGGCGGAATCGGCGCGCCGCCGGACAGCACGATCCGCAGGGACGAGAAATGCTCCGGCGTCGCCTCATGATGATTCACCAACCCGATGAAAGCGGTGATGGCGCCGACAATGAAGGCTGGCCGGTGCTCCTTGAGGGCATCCAGCACCACGCCCGGATCAAAACGGTAATTCAGCACCAGAGGCGAGGCTATGGCGAAGGCATAGGCCATCTGCCCGGCCAGCCCGGTGACATGAAACAGCGGCGCCATGCCGAAAATGGGCGATCCATCCTCTAACCCGTACCAGCGCGCGATGGCCGTGCCGTTGAACGCCAGGTTGGCATGACTGTTCACCGCCGCTTTCGGCAGGCCGGTGGTGCCGGATGTGTAAACCAGAAAAGCGGGATCTTCCGGCATGGGCGCATGCGGTGGCGGCTTGCTCCCGGCATGCCGTTCCAGAATCTGGAACAGATCATGCCCTCCCGCCAGCGGGCCGACGGGGGCAGGCAGCACGCGGCCATCGTCGCGGCTCTGAAAATCATAAGGCGAGGTGGTGATGATCAATGACGGCACCGCCGCCTCCGCCGGCAGGCCGGCGATAACGTCCGCATAGAGATGATCCAGGCAAAGCAGCGCCTTCGGGGTGGAGTTGGCGAACATCAGGCAGAGCTCTCGCTCCCGGTACATCGGGTTCACCGGCACGGCGCAGCCACCCGCCTTCCAGGCCGCCAGCGCGCCGATGACGAATTGCGGCATGTTCTGTAGATAGAGCGCCAGCCTGTCGCCCTTGGCGAAACCATTCTCCCGCAACATGGCGGCGAAGGCATCCGCCATCGCGTCGAGACGCTCATAGGTCAGGACCGCATCGAAATAGATCAGCGCCGAGGCTTGCGGCGCGCGGGCCACGGCGGCGGCGAACAAGCTCAGCATATCCGGCTTGGCTGGCTCGATCGAGGCGGGCAGACCCGGCGTATAAAGCTTCAGCCAGGGCTTGGCGGCATAAATATCAGCCATGCCGCGCCCCTTCCAGGACGGGGGTGAGATAAAGCGCGGCGGCTCCCAGCGTCTCCCGGCTGCGGCGGATTTCCTGCCGCGCCACGGTGCGCAGATGCACCTCATCCGGCCCGTCGGCGATCCGCAGAGCGCGGCCCATCGTCCATAAATCCGGCAAGGGCGAATCAGGCGACAGCCCCATGGCCCCGAATGTCTGAATGGCCCGGTCGATCACCGCCACCTGCATGCGCGGAATCACCACCTTGATCATGGCGATTTCCGAAGCCGCCGCCTTGACGCCGAGATGATCGATCATCCAGGCCGCCTTCAGCACCAGCAGCCGCGCCTGCTCGATCTCACAGCGTGACAGCGCGATCCATTCGGAGACCGTGCTGTGCTCGTAAAGATGCTTGCCGAATGTTTTACGCTCCTGGGCGCGCTCGGTCATCAATTCCAGCGCCAGTTCGGCCTGGCCGATGGAGCGCATGCAATGATGGATACGTCCCGGCCCCAGCCGCGCCTGCGCCAAGGCGAACCCCGAGCCTTCCTCATTCAGAAGATTTGCGGCGGGAACACGCACATCCCGGAATACGATCTCGCAATGACTCTCGGCGGCCAGATGATTCATCACGCTGATATTGCGCACCACGGTGACGCCTTTCGTGTCCATTGGCACGATGATCATGCTCTGGCGGCGATGACGTTCGGCCTGCGGGTCCGTGTTGCCCATCACGATGGCGAACGCGCACCGGGAATCAGCCGCACCGGTTATGAACCATTTACGGCCGTTGATGACGTACTCATCGCCGTCCCGGAAGATGCGGGTGGCGATGTTGGTGGCGTCGGAAGATGCCACGTCCGGCTCCGTCATCGCAAAGCAGGAGCGGATATCTCCCTCCATCAGCGGTTTCAGCCAACGCTCGCGCTGCGCGGGCGTGGCGAACATATGCAGCAATTCCATATTGCCCGTATCCGGCGCCGAACAATTGAACACTTCCGAAGCCCATTGGATGCGCCCCATGATTTCCGCCAGCGGCGCATATTCAAGATTGGCCAGGCGCGTGCCTGGTTCGTCGTCATGCAAAGCGGGCAGAAACATGTTCCATAACCCCTCAGCCTTGGCCAGGGCCTTCAGCTCCTCCACCACGGGCGGCGGATTCAACCCTTGCGCCACCTCCTGGCGCCAGCGCGTGTTCGCGGGCACCACATGGTCGTCCATGAACGCTCTGACTCGGCGGCGAAGCTCCTGAACTTTTGGAGAATAGCTGTAATCCATGATCGTATCGACCTCTTTTATTCAAACGTTTGTTTAATGTTCGGCGCAACAAAACCGCGCCCGCCATGCTGGCGTGGCCAAACCCCAGCCCCCTCACCGCGCGCTAAACGCTCTTGGAGCGCGGCAACTGGCGAAAACCGGCTTCGGTGAAATCCAGCAACCGTTCCAGCACCTGGTTGAAATCGGCCGTGCCGCAAGGAGCATGGGCGAGCAATTCCAGGCGCTTGAAATTGATCTCTGTATTGTGGTGCAGCGCGCCGAGCGTGAAATGCAGCGCCCAGCAAATATCGCGCTCGTGGACCCCCGGCAGGGCCCGGGCCAGAGGCGCCACGAAATATTGCAGATGCCCGACATTGTTTTCCAGAATCACCCGCAATTTTTCTGTCACCTCGTACAAGGCGCGGGTGATGAAGCGCGACGCCGTGGCCTTGCCGGAGGCAGGATCCCTCCACAAAATGGGCGGCCCCAGCAAGGCGCGCAACACCTCGCGCAAGGGCGGGTTGCCACCGTGACGCTGTTCGGCCTCGCGCAGCATCTGCCGCCGCTCGCCATTCAGTTCGCGGGTGCGGACATTGAAGATTTCCAGCAGCAAATCTCCCTTGCTGCCGAAATGATAATTCACCGCCGCGATATTGGCCTGCGCCGCCGCCGCGATATCGCGAACCGAAACACCGTCGAATCCGCATTCGGCGAACAATCTCTCGGCCGTGAGGAAGATCGTCTCCCTCGTGCCGGTTCTTGTGGCTTCCTCGCCAATGATCGCCTGACGCGCCACGATGGCATCCCTTTTCCAATTGCCGCATCAGGCTACCCCGCGCCCGCCACGCAAGTCAAACGACTGTATAAAACAGCGTTTCATGCCAAATAGGCCCTGTGCAGCACCTCGGGATCGGCCTTGATCTGCGCGGGTGTGCCGGAAAACTGCACCTTCCCGCGTGAAAGCACATGCACCTCCGAGGCCAGCGCCAGCGCCACCTGGGTGAATTGTTCGATCAGCATGATCCCCATGCCGCTTTCCCTCAGCATGGCGACAACCCCCATCAACCGCTTGACGATCAATGGCGCCAAGCCGAGGGACATTTCATCGATCAGCAGGAAAGCCGGTTTGGCGATGAGCGCATGCCCCAGCGCGACCATCTGCTGCTGCCCACCGGACATGGTGCCCGCCGCCTGCGCGCGCCTTTGCGCCAATTCCGGAAAGGTGGTGAACACGTCCTCGAGCCCACGCCGCAGCGCCACCTTGTCCAGGTGCCAGCCCGCCGCGCGCAGATTATCCTCAACCGACATTCGCGCCAGAACCTGATGCCCTTCCGGCACCGCCGCCACCCCCGCCTTGCGGATCGCCTCCGGCGAACTGCCCAGCAGATTGCGCCCGCCCAGCATGATCCGTCCGCCAAAGCCCGGCACCATGCCGGCGATGCTCTGCACGAGGCTGCTCTTGCCAGCACCATTCGGCCCCAGAACGGCGATGGTCTTGCCCGGCTCCAGCGCCAGCGACACATCGTCAAGCACAAGCTTACCGCCGCGCCGCACATTCAGCTTTTCGATCCGCAGGCTCATCCCAGAGTCTCCTCTTGCAGATGCTCATCCGTACCCAGATAGGCCGCCTGCACCTTCGGGTCGCGCAATACCGCCGCCGTCGCCCCGCAAGCGATCGGCACTCCGAAATCCAGCACCAGCGTGGTGCCGCAAACCGCCGTGATCAAATCCACATCATGGTCGATCAACACCGTCATCGCGCCGGAAAAAGCATGAATGCCCAGGATGATTCCGCGCAACCGGTCCATCTCCGCCTGGGACAGCCCCGCCCCCGGCTCGTCGAGCAGCACGATGCGCGGCCGCCCCATCAGGGCGCGGGCAATCTCCACCATTCTGCGTTCATAGGCGTTCAGATGCCTGCCCAGAACCGCCTCGCGCCCGGAAAGCCCCGTATAGCTGAAGACCCGCGCCAGTTCCGCCTGTTTTTCCACGCGTGACAATTTCAAACTGTCGGCCATCACCAGCACGTTTTCAGCGGCGCTGAGATCGTCCACCACCTGCTCCGCCTGAAAGGAGCGGCGAACGCCCCAGATAGCCCGCCTGTTGGGGGCCAGCGGCAGCAAGGCCTCGCCAAACGCCGTGATGCGCCCACTCCGCGGCGTTATAAAACCAGACAGAACATTAAGAAGAGTGGTTTTCCCCGCGCCGTTGGGACCGATCACCCCCACGATCTCCCCTCTCAGCACGGCGTTCAGATTTTGAATCGCCTTGACGCCGCCAAAGGAGACCGAGACATCCTCGATCACGATCATGACTTGCTCCTCCGCCCGCCCAGCACGGCGACAAGCCCCGCCATTTGCCCGGCGATACCGTTCGGTGCCGTCACGATCGTGTGCAGCAACGCCGCGCCGAAAATCACCAGGGCAAGATTGCCCGAAACGCCAATTCCATTGAGAACCGCCGGCATCATGCAGAACAGCATGCCGGTCAGTACCTGGCCGAACCAGATATAAGCTCCGCCCACGACCGTTAGCGCGAACAGCATGATGGATTGGCTGGGCAGGAAGGTACTGGCGTCCAGATGGCCGAACGTCCCGGCCATCTGCCCGCCGGCAAGCCCGGCCAGAAAGCCCGCCAGCCCGAACGCCCATACCTTATAGAGCATGATATTCACGCCGGAGGCCATGGCGCAGGCATCCCCGCGCCGGATCATCGCCCAGGCCCGCCCCGGCGCGGTGCGCCGGTGCAGCTCCACCAGCATGAAGCCAAGCCAGGTGATCACCATGTTGTACCGGCACATCGCCGCATCGGACATGCCGAGCCAGGGCCTTGGAAACATCTGGGGATTGGCGAAATCCTGCCCCAGAAACCCTGGCCCGCCATTGGGAAAGGCGATGGCCGTGATGATGATGAAAAAAGCGCTCGCCGCCATCAAGGTCACGAGCGCGTAATATAACCCGCGCATCCGCAGGGCCGGCAGACCGATGATCATGCTGATCACCGCGGTGATCGACGCGCCGGCCAGCATGTCGAGCTCAAAAGGCAGACCGGTGGCGAAGCCGATCCGCATGCAGCACCAGCCCCCCACCCCCACCAGCGCCACTTGCGCCAGGGAGACGAGCCCCAGCCGCGCATACAGCACCGCCGTGCCGATGGCCGCCGTGGCATAGACAAAGCTGCTCATCACCACGCTCAGCCAGTAGGCATTCAGCAACATCGGCAAAATGGCGATGGTCAGCAGCATGGCAACGCCAAGCGCGACATCCTGCCGGGGTAGACGCGACATCCATGCGGCTGCCGGGGTGGGGCTGGCATGGTCCAGCTTCATGGCATGATCCTTAATCATGGGCGGAAAGCGCCAGGTTGGTCTGGCGGCGCAGCCAGAGCAGAATGAACACGGCCACCGCATAGGGCGCGATGGAACGATAGGGCGCCAACGGGCCGATCAAGGTCGTCATGGATTCGACCACCCCCAGAAACATGCCGCCCGCCAGCGTGATGATGAGCGATTGCAACCGCCCCAGCACCGCCGCCGCGATGGCCGGGATAACCATGAAGGTGAGCGTGGCGGAATCCAGCCGCACGAGATCCGCCAGCAACAGGCCGGTAATCCCCGCGAGCACGCCCGAGATCATCCAGGCCAGCGCCTCCACCCGCCGGACCGGAATGCCAAGCATGGCCGAGAGATTCCGGTTTTCCGCCAGGGAGCGCATCAGCAATCCCATGCGGGTGAACCGCAGATAGGCGGCGATGCCGAGCGTTGCCCCCACCGCGACGCCAAAGGCGATCAGCCGCGTGCCGTTGATATGGACGCGAAACAGGCTGATGCTCCATCCATCGGTGGCGAAGTTCAGGCTGCGCGCTGTCACTTCCCAGATAAAATTGGACAAGCCAAGCAGGATAAGCGCCAGGCCAATGGAGGCCACCGCCTTCACCACCGGCTCGCGGTACGCCATGAAGGGCGAGACCGCGAAGCCATACAAGGAGGAGATGGCGGTGGACAATATGATGGCGCCCAGACAGGCGGCCCAGACCGGGCCGCCCACTTGTTCGATCTGCCATGCCGTCAGCGCCGCGATACCGCCGATGGCGCCATAGCCAAGATTCAGCACGCCGGTTGCCCGGTAGAGCAGAACCAGTCCCACGCCGGACAAGGCATAAAGGGCGCCAACGCTCAAGCCCGCGATGAGGAAGATCCCATAGATCATGATTACAGCCCCAGCTTCTTTTCCTCGGCCACGATGGGCGCGAAGTAAGAGGATTCCGCGGTCAGGCAGTCATGCACGGTCTTGAAGCCCTTGCCTTCAGGCGTGACGATCAAACCGGTGCGGTTGGGATAATGCCGGTTACCCGGGCCAAAATACCAAGGCCTGCACAGCAGATCGGTCTTGTAGGGGGGCATGGCCCTGATTTCCTTGGTGACATTGGCGCGGTCGATGTCCGCCGGGTTCATCTCCAGCAACGCCTTCACGAATACGCGCGCCGCCACGAACCCTTCCTGAGAGAACGCATCCATGCGCGCCGTGGCGGCCGCATCGCTGACACCGTATTTTTTCATCACCTCACGCCACAGCGTCGCATCCGGCCCCTTGCCATCAATCGGCGTGGTCGCGGTCTGGATAAACAGCTTGCCATCCCACTGTCCATGCAAGGCCGATGGCACCGCCGGGTCGTACAATGTCGTTTCCCCAATAAAATGATACTGATCCTGCACCCCCTGGTCCACGGCGGCCTTCAAGGCCGCGATCGCATAAGGCGCGGGCAGATTGAGCAGGATCGTATCCGGGTTTTGCGCCTCGGCCTGCAACAGAGCGGAGGTCATGTCGATCGACCCGCCATTGATGAGTACCTGCGTACCCGTCAGCCCATGCGCCTTCATCCAGTCATTATCGAGCTGACACGACCAATTTCCGGAATTAGGCATGTTGATGGTGATGCAGACAACGGATTTGGCACCCAGATATTTCACCGCATATTGCTCAGCCGCCAAGCCAGAAGCCGCCGGGCCGGCATCGACAGCGGCCATGTTGCTGGCTTCGTAACACCCCCGCTCCGGGCAAGCCGCCGACAAGGACAGCACATTGTTCTTGGCGTAAAACGCGGCATTGGCCGATGCATCCACGAAACTGCCGCTACCCACCAGCGCCACGACATGATCGACATTCACGAGTTTCGCCGCGACCTGCGCCGCGATCTGCGGGTTCCACTGATCGTCCTCGATGATATATTTCACTGGCCGACCATGGATACCGCCATTGGCGTTCACACAAGCGAAATAGGCTCGCGCCGCCGCCGCCCCGGCGCTGAAATCAGCCGGGCCGGTCTTGCCGACCACCGCGCCGACGACGATCGGCGCGCCCGTGGCGGGCTGACCATTGCCCAGGCCGCATTTCACCGGTGCGTCCTGCGCCGCGGCACCATGAACAGCCAATAGACAAAAACATAACGCCACGGCGGACGCGCTGAGAATCCTGCCCAATCGCGTCAGCAAGATCGTTGGATTGCAAACCATTCTTGGACTCCGTTATGATTTTACGGCCGCCCGGCTAACCCCCGCGCGGCGTGGGCATGAGATCAGGAGAGCGGGAACGAAACGCCGAAATGCACGAAGCTCGGATTGCCACCATTGGCCCCCGCCACCCCATCGATATACCGAACCGACCACAGGACCGATCCAACCTGATATTCAACCGCGACACCGACACCCACATGCATGTAACGGTTGCCGTAACCATCACCGCCGACATTCTCGACCGCTTTTCCGAATTGCGTGTCATCCGTGAATTGCTGGGTATAATTGCCGATCGCCCCAAGCGTCAGCTTTCCGAAACTATGCGCGACCGTCCAATCCAGATAGTAAGTGGAGCCGGAGTGATAATCCGTGGCTTTGTTCTTGGTATTGAAGTCGAACACATTGTTCAACGTCACGTCCCAGCCATGGCCCAGATAGGAATATGCAAGAGATGGCTCAAAGGTCGTGAAATTATTGGCGTAGGAATCGGCGTTCGTCGTCGTGCCCGTATGGTGGTAATCGCCGGTCGGCAGATAAACCGCCAACCCTTCCGACACGAAATTGGCCCGTCCAAGATCCCATGAAAGCTTTTCCGGAAACAGCACCATGTTGAACAAGCCAGCGGAAATGACGCTTGCACCGCCTACATTGTTCTCATCCGTGTTGTTAAGCGCGAAGGGCTGCATGATCCCGACGGAATAACGCGCGCCGAGGATTTTGATGTTGGGCACCCACATCAGCATCGGCGAGGTTTCAGCGCCTTGAATCTTCACACCGGTATTCTTGCCCTGACCGGTCACGACATTTCCTTCCATGAAGTAAATATCGTTACTGAAATAAAGCCCCGGAGGCGGCAGCGCGCCTGTTGGAAACCCAGCGGTCACACCAACCTGAAACGGTGAAAAATGCTCCAGCGCGAAAGCGGGATGCGCCTGCGTCAACGCGGCACCACCAGCACAAACACCCGCCAGAAGAATATTCCTTGAACGTTTTTTCATTTTTATCAGTCTCCTCAGCTTGTTATTTTTTTAGCCTTACAGACGCGTGAAGACAGGCCGCCCGAGCTTACACCCCGCGCTTGCACGCCACCACGCACACAAAACTTCCCTTTACCGGCGAGAACGATCAGGCCGGATCTTGATTTTCACTGGGATTTTCAGATTTTACGACTTCCCCTTTCTTGGACATTTCTGCTCTTCTGGCCTGGGAACCGCGGCCAACATATTATGTTATATCTCATACTATAGCAGCATCCCCATGTCAAACATTCGTTTAAAACCTTATGCCGTCTCTCCTCCATCGACCACGATGGCCTGGCCGGTGATATGCCGCCCCGCCTCGGCGGCGAGCAGCAACGCCACACCCTGCAAATCCTCCTCACCACCAAACCGACCAAGCGGAATCCGCGAGAGAAACAGATCTTCGTGCTGTTTCAGCAATTCACCGGACATTTTGGAAGGAAACCAACCAGGACAGATCGCGTTGACGTTGATATTGTGCCGCCCCCACTCAACCGCCAAGGCTTGCGTCATATTGATGAGCGCCGCCTTGGAAGCATTATAAGCCACGGTGTGCATTTCGATCCCAGGCGCATTGCCGCCCAGCCCGCCAATGGAAGCGATGTTGATAATCTTGCCCGATCCCGCTGGAATCATGACCTGACGGGCAATGGCCTGTGTCAGGAAAAACACGGCGTCGAGATTGAGCCGCATCACCTTGTTCCAACCCTCGGCGGGGTAAAGCTCCGCCGGCGCGCTCCAGCTTGTTCCCGCATTATTCACCAGGATATCGAGCCGGCCAAACCGCGCCAGCGCATCCGCCGCCAGCCTGGCGGCTTCTCCATCCTTGGCTAGATCACAAGCAAATACCTCAATCTCGTGGCCGGTGCGGCGCAGCGCGGCCGCGGCATCGGCCAATTCCTCCGGCTTGCGCGCGGTGATTCCCACGCGCGCGCCCGCCTCGGCCAAGCCGCGTGCGATCTGCAACCCCAAACCACGCGATCCCCCCGTCACCAAGGCGGTTTTCCCCGCAAGGCTGAACAAGTCCCGGACGCCCATTCAATTTCCTCTCGTTAATCTGGTTTTAGGAACAATCGGCGCCCCCTCGAACCGGAATTTGTGTTTTGTGCACTAGGCGGACATCCCGTTGTCGAATCAACGGCGCGGCTTCCCAAAAGATCTTGTCTCCGCCAGGGGCTTCCGCGAACTGGTGAAAAATCTCCTCCACCCGCTCCAACCCCAAAAGCCCCAGCAGATAAAGCGGCCCGCCTCGCACGGCGGGAAAACCATACCCCTTCACCATCACCATGTCGGCATCCTCGGCACAGGCGGCGATGCCTTCCTCCAGCAGCCGCGCGCCTTCATTGGCCAAGGCCAGCACACAACGCGCCACGATCCGCGCGGGCGGTATCGGGCGGCGCTGCTCCGGCGCGCGCAAGCGTCCCCCCTGGGCGACCCAATAAGCGCCGACAAGTTCCTGCATTCGTGGATTCGGCGTGCGTCCGCCCTCGCCCGGCCCATGCAAATACCACCCCTGGCCGGTTTTGCGCCCCAGCCAGCCCCGCGCCACCATCTCTCCCCACAAGGCTGGCTGGCGAATGCCAGGCTGACTGGCCGCACGGGCCCGCCACACGCCCCAGGGAATATCATTGCCGATCATATCCAGGCTGCGGAACGGGCCGATCGCCATGCCCCAGCCCTCCAGCGCCTCGTCAACCTCGTGCGGCCAGGCGCCTTCCTCCACCAAGAACATCGCCTGACGCAAATATTGGTCGAACATGCGATTCCCGATGAAGCCATCGCAGATACGCGCCACCACGGCCAGCTTGCCAAGCCGCGCGGCCAGGGCACGCACACGGGCCAGCACGTCTGGCGCGGTGACGGCGCCGCGCACCACCTCCAGCAGCTTCGTGACATTGGCGGGCACGAAAAAATGCGTTCCCACCACCAGGGCCGGGCGCCGCGTGGCCGCCGCCAGCGCATCGATATCCAGGGTCGAGGTGTTGGAGGCCAGCACCACCTCCGGCGGGAGCAGCCTGTCCAGCTCCACCATCAGCGCCTGTTTGGCGGGCAGGTTTTCCGGAATCGCCTCAATGACGATCTCCGCCCCACTCAGTTCCGTCACATGGCTGACCGGATGGATCCGCTCCAGCCGCGCCGTCACCTCCACGGAGGATAGTTTGCCGCGCCGGAGCTGGCTTTCATACAAGCCCCGGATCGCCGCCATGCCCCGCTCCAAGGCATCGCCCCGCGCTTCCAGCGCCAGCACCTCCAACCCCGCATCGGCCAGGGCCGTGGCGATGCCCACCCCCATGGTGCCAAGCCCAATGACCGCCGCCCGGTTGAACGGTTCGGCCTCGGGCGGACGCAGGGCCGCGATCCTGCATTCCAGCCGGTCTTGCGCGGCCATCCGCGCCGCCGATGTCACCGGTGCCATCAACGGCGCCAGCAAGGGGGCTTCCAATGCCTCGAAATAGCCCGGCCAGACGCGGCGCGCATTGTCCTTGCGCTCGTCATAAGCGTGGCAGCTATTCAGCAATGCCGGCTTCGTCCGCGCATCGCGGGCACGCACATTGCGCCCCGCCCGCATGGTCTGAAAGGCCGTGGTGGCCAGCACCGGCAGCATCTCCACCAGATGCGTGCAGCCCGCCACCCCGCCCACGCGCTGGCGCGCCTCGCGCATCCACCCCCGGCCGATGCGCAGCCCCGCCAAGCCGGCGAAATCCGGCGCCACATCGCCGCATAGCGCGAAGGGAGAGGACAAGGTCGCGGCCTCGGCCCGCAGGATCAACATATCCTCATCCAGCGTCAGCCGGATCTGCATGTCGTGCAACGGCTCGCCCGGCTCCAGCCTCCCGCGCCAGGCATTCTCGACCCGATAAGCCTTGGTGTCGGTCAGCCGGCCCTCTATGTCCCACAGCCCGTCCGCGCGGCGAAACCCCTCGCAGGAAATGACGCGCCGGTGCATCGGCGCGCGCGGGGCGGGTGGCGACAGCCCCATGGCCCTAGCCCAGCCCGGCGATGCGGCAGCCCCGCTCGGCGAACAGCGTGGAAAACACCCCCAGCTCACCCGCGCGCGCATCCACCGCGTTGCCCTGCGCGGCGCGCGCCGCCACGCCTTCGAAAATCACCGCCAGCCGAAAATAAGAAAACGCGATATGGAACGGCTGCAAGGCCTCACCCAGCCTGGCCCGGCGCTCATAGGCGGCGGCGTACTCCGCATGGGCGGGAATACCCAGCGCCGCCAGATCCAACCCCGCCAGACCGTGATATTCCTCGGGCTTGTTGAACCAGATCATGGAATTATACCCCAGATCCGCCAACGGATGACCCAACGTCGCCAGCTCCCAATCCAGCACGCCGATCACGCGCGGTTCGCTGGGATGGAACATCAGATTGCCCAGCCGGTAATCCCCATGCACGATGCCTCCCCGCTCCGCGCTGGGAGTATGCGCGGGCAACCAGGAGGCCAATTTTTCCAGGGCGGGCACGGCCACACGCCGGGATGCCTCGTACTGCTTCGTCCAGCGGTTGATCTGGCGGGCAAAGAACCCCGCGGGTCGGCCGAAATCCGCCAGCCCCACGACGGCGGGATCGACGGCATGCAGGGCGGCCAGCGTGGCGTTCATCGCGTCGAAAACCGCCGCGCGGTCTTCCGGCGTCAATCCTGGCAGCGCATTGTCATGGAATACGCGCCCATCCAACCGCTCCATCACATAAAACGGCGTGCCGATAATGTCCGGGTCCGGACAATAAACGAACATGCGCGCCACCGGCACGCTGGTGGCCGCCAGCGCCGCCTGCACGCGATATTCACGGTCGATCGCATGGGCGGAGGGCAAGAGCGGACCCGGCGGCTGCTTGCGCAGCACGTAACGCCCACCCGGGGCGAAATTCAGAAAGTAAGTGGGGTTTGACTGGCCGCCGGCAATGGGCGTCACGGTGGGGGCGCCGCCCGCGCCATCCAGCAAGGGACCGAGATAGTCGCCAAGCCTGACAAGAGACTGGGCGTCCATCACGCCACCTCGAACAAGGCGGCGGCACCCATGCCCCCGCCCACGCACATGCCCGCCACGACATAGCGCGCGCCCCGGCGCTTGCCTTCGATCAACGCATGCCCGGCCAGCCGCGCGCCCGTCATGCCGAACGGATGACCGATGGAAATGCCGCCGCCATTCACGTTGAACAAATCCGGGTCGATGCCGAGCCTGTCCCTGCAATAGACCACCTGGGAGGCAAAGGCCTCGTTGATCTCCCACAACCCGATGTCGGAAACGCCAAGCCCATGACGGGCCAGCAGGCGCGGCACGGCGAACACCGGCCCGATCCCCATCTCCTCGGGCCCGCAACCCGCCACCGCCATGCCCCGGAAAATGCCCAATGGCCGCAGCCCTCGCCGCTCGGCCAGCTTCGCGTTCATCAGCAGGCAAGCGGCGGCTCCGTCCGAAAGCTGCGAGGCATTGCCCGCCGTCACGCTGCCGCCTTCCAGCACTGGTTTCAGCCCGGCCAGCGTCTCCATCGTGGTCTCCGGCCGGTTGCCCTCATCCTGGGTCAATGTCACCACACGGTGGGAAACCGCCTTGGTCTGCTTGTCCACCATCGCCTGCCGGACGGTGATGGGCACGATCTCGGCAGCGAAGCGCCCGGCCGCCTGCGCGGCGGCGGTACGGCGCTGGGACGCCAGCGCATATTCATCCTGCGCCTCGCGGCTCACCCCATAGCGCGCGGCGACAGTTTCAGCCGTTTGCAGCATCGGCATATAGGCATCGGGAATTGCCTTGACGACCGCCGGATCCATCTCCGCCGCCGCCCACTCCAGATAGCGCGCCTGCAAGGCCGAGACATTCTCCTGCCCCCCCGCCAGCACGATCTCCATGCCCTCGGCGGTGATCTGCCGCGCCGCGATGGCGATGGCCATCAGGCCAGAGGCGCATTGCCGGTCCACGGTCTGCCCGCCCGGCAAAACCCCCAGCCCGGCGGCCAGTGTGGCGTTGCGGGCTATATTCATGCCCGCCGTTCCGGCGGCGAGCACGGTGCCCACCACCACATCCTCGATCTCTCCTCCCTCGACCCCGCCCCTCTCGGCGGCGGCGCGCAGGACATGGCCCAGAAGGCTGGGAGATTTGATGTCGTTCAACGCCCCCTTGAAGGCCCGGCCAATGCCAGTGCGGGCGGTGGAGACAATCACAGCGTCGGTCATGGTGTTTCCTTAGGCAGCGGAATGGTCAGTGGCGGTGAGCAACCCCTGGGCGCGCCCCCAGAACATCGGCCCACCCTCGCGGCGCGGAAATCCGTAGCCGGCGGCCCAGACCATATCGATGTCGGAGGCCCGGCAGGCGATGCCTTCCTCAAGAAGCTTCGCGCCTTCCTGGACCAACGGCGCCAGGCAACGGCGTTGAATATCCGCCGTGGAGAAGGCCGCATGCCGCGCGATGCCCATCTTGGCGGCCAGTTCCGCCGCCAGACCGACGACATCCTCGTCCGCAAGGGCGTTACGCCCTTCATGCCGGTAATAACCAGCGCCGCTCTTCTGGCCGAAGCGCCCTTGCGCGGCGAGCGCCTTGGTCATGGCGCGATAGGCGGGACCGCCCGGCACATGCCCGGCCTCCTGCGCCTCACGGACCAGCCGGTCGCCAAGATCGACCCCGGCCATATCCATCATGCGAAACGGCCCCATGGCCATGCCGAAAGCTTCCAGCGCCGCGTCCACTTGCGCGGGTGTGGCGCCCTCCAGCAACAGCGCCTCGGCCTCACGCAAATAGCCTTCCAGCATGCGATTGCCGATGAAGCCGTAACAGACCCCCGACACCACCGCGATCTTGCCGATCTTCCGGGCAAAGGCCAGACCCGTCGCCAGCGCATCCGGCGCGGTGGCGGTACCGCGTACCACTTCCAGCAGCCGCATGATCTGGGCGGGCGAGAAGAAATGCAGCCCCAGAACATCGGCCGGGCGGCCCGAGGCTTCGGCCAGGACATTCACATCCAGGGTGGACGTGTTGGTGGCGATGATGGCGCCGGGGCGGCAAACACGGCCCAGCATTTCCATCACCTGACGCTTCACCGCCATCGATTCGAACACCGCCTCGATGACGATGTCGCATTCGCCAAGAGCGGCGCGATCCAGCGTTCCGGCGACCAAGGCCTGGCGCCTTGCCGCATGTTCCGGCGCCAACCGCCCGCGCGCCACCATGGTTTCGTAGGTTTTGGCAATCGTCGAGAGCCCCCGCGTCAGCGCCGCTTCATCGGTTTCCAGCAAGGTGACGGGCAAGCCAGCATTGGCGCAGGCCATGGCGATGCCGCTGCCCATGGTTCCCGCCCCCACCACGCCGATACGCGCGAAGGAACGCGGCGTGACATTGGCGGGCAGGCCGGGGATCTTCGCGCATTCACGCTCCGCGAAGAAAAGATGCAGCAGCGCCTTGGCCTCCGGCGATTCCAGGCAGTCCATGAATAACCGCCGTTCCAGCGCCAACCCCTCGGCGAAGGGGAGCGCTCCGGCGGCTTCCACACAGGCCCGGATTCGCGCCTGCGCCTTGGTTTCGTCCGGAGCCGCCGGCGGCAAACCCGTCTCGGGCAGCCGCGCCGGCCTATCCGCCGTGCGGCGCGGAGCCCGGGGAGACGCGAAGAACGCCAGCCCCGCGGCCACGGGATCTCCCACGAACAGCTCATCCACCAGCCCATGGCGATGCGCCCATTCGGCCGTCACCGGCGCGCCCGTGAGCATGAAGTTCAACGCCTCGCCGGCGGGCAGCAGCCGAGGCAGGCGCTGTGTACCCCCCGCCCCGGGCAGCAGGCCCAGCGTGACCTCCGGCAGGCCAAGCCGCGCCTCGCGCGCGGCCAGGCGGAAATGGCAGGCCAGCGCCATTTCCGTGCCACCCCCCAGGCACGTGCCATGCAACGCCACCGCCACGGGCACGGGGGAGGATTCGATCATCTCATGCAGTTCATTCGGGTCGGGCGGCGGCGGCAGCACACCACGCGCCAACTCCGTCAGATCGGCGCCGGCCATGAAGACCCGCCCCGCGCCGGTCAGCAGGATGCCCTTGAGCTCCTGGCGCCGCGCCGCTTCAAGACAAGCTTGGAGTTGCAGGCGCACCTCCAGGCTCATGACGTTCACCGGCGGATTGTCGATGGTGATGATTCCAACCCCGGCCTCGACCCGCAGGCTGACGGCATGTGCCATGCTCGATCCCTTCGCTGATTGACGGACGCCCCCTGGCGTCCCTCTTGTTTCGTCCCAATGCCGGCCCCAGGGCCGTGGTTTTTACGTTGACATGGACATTAATCGAATGTTTATTCGAACGTCAATATGA
Source organism: Acidocella sp. (assembly GCF_050253495.1). Lineage (NCBI taxonomy): Bacteria > Pseudomonadati > Pseudomonadota > Alphaproteobacteria > Acetobacterales > Acidocellaceae > Acidocella > Acidocella sp. The sequence continues at coordinate 102,084 of NZ_JBFWIX010000009.1, read as the reverse complement.
ACAGTCGTTTTAATTTTACGGAGCGGGACAAAACGTGACCCGCGCGGGAAATTCAATTATGAAGCAACCCCAGTTGAAACTGGTTGAAAGCAGCGTCATGGCGGTATCTCCCGCGAAACCGGCACGGGGCAGGAAACGCGCGGCCTGGGGCAAGGACGTACCCGGCCAGAGCCTGCTGCGCGACCTGAAGATCGAGGCGCTGCACGAAACCGCCGCGCGGATCTTCAACGAACGCGGTTTTCATGGAACCTCCATCGCGGACATCGCCTCCGCCCTCGGCGTTTCCATTTCAACGCTCTATCATTACATCGACAGCAAGCAGGACCTGCTTTACCAACTCCACGACCTGACGATGCGCCAGGCCGAACGGGTGATGCGCGATGCCCCGTTCCGGACCGAACTTACCGGCCTGGAACGGCTGCGCCACTGCATCTACGATTATCTGATCGAGATCATGCGCTCCCCCACCTCCTGCCTGGTGCTGTTCGAGGCGGAGGCGCTGAAGCCTGAGCATGCGGCGGAAATCCTGCGCCGGCGCGATGCGCTGGAGCAAGGGCTGCGGCGGGTGGTGAGGGATGGCGTCGCGGATGGCTCTCTCTCCCCCTGCGACCCCAAGCTGGCGATTTTCACCGTGCTGGGCGCCATCAACTGGATCACGCGCTGGTACAAGCCGAATGGTGAATTGCCGCCGGAGCAAATCGCCCATTCCATCACCCAGCAATTGCTGCGCGGACTGGCCAGCGCACCGGACACGCTGATCCTGCCGCTCCCCTAACAGGCGGGACGTTCACCCCCACCAAAAATCCGAGGAAACCAATGGACCTTCACCCCACGGCGGAGGAACGCGCCTTCCGCGCGGAAATCCGCGACTTCATCGCCCGTGAATTGCCCGCGGACGTGCGCCGCAAGACATTGCTTGGCGCCGAGATCCCGCCACGGGAATGGCGGGACTGGCAGCGCAAACTCAACGCCAAGGGCTGGGCCGTGCCGCACTGGCCCGTGGAATGCGGCGGGAATGGCTGGTCGGCGATGCGGGAATATATCCTGCTGGACGAGTTGCAGCTCGCACCGGCGCCGATGCCCTTGGCCTTCAATGTCTCGATGGTGGGGCCGGTCATCGCGCGCTTTGGCTCGGCCGAGCAGAAAGCGCGTTTCCTGCCCGCCACGGCCAATCTCGACATATGGTGGTGCCAGGGTTTCTCTGAACCCGGTGCCGGCTCCGACCTCGCCAGCCTGAAGACCACCGCCCGGCGGGAGGGCGACCATTATGTGGTGAACGGCCAGAAGACCTGGACCAGCCTGGCGCAATATGCGGATTGGATTTTCCTGCTGGCCCGCACCGACCCGGCCGCGCCCAGAAAACAACAAGGCATCTCCTTTCTGTTGGCGGATATGAAAACACCGGGCATCACCATGCGGCCGATCCAGATGATCGACGGCGGACATGAGGTGAACGAGGTCTTTTTCGACGAAGCGCGGATACCCGTGGAAAATCTCGTCGGCGAGGAGAACAAAGGCTGGGATTATGCGAAATTTCTACTGACCAACGAACGCAACGCCATCGCCCGCGTGGGCACCAGCAAACAGCGTATCCGGCGCATCAAGCAACTGGCCGCCACCATGCCGGCCGGGGACGCAACCCTGCTGGAACAGCCCTGGTTTCGTGAGAAGCTGGCCGCCGTGGAAGTTGAATTGCAGGCGCTGGAAGTGACGCAATTACGCGCCGTGGCGCGGGCCCAGGCACAAGGCGGGCATGGCGGGCCCGACCCGAATTCCTCCGTGTTGAAAATCAAGGGATCGGAATTGCAGCAGGCGACAACAGCCCTGCTGATGGACGTGGCCGGGCCGCATCTATTCCCCTTCTCCGCCTCGCTGGACGCGGAAGAACAGGACACAGCCCACCCGACAGGACCGGACTGGGCGGCCATGGCCGCCCCAACCTATTTCAACTGGCGCAAGATCAGCATCTATGGCGGCGCCAACGAGATTCAGCGCGGCATTATCGCCAAGGCCATACTCGGCCTTTGACGCCAGAATAAAGGAGATTTCCAATGGATTTCGATCTGAGCGAGGAACAGCGCCTGCTGCGGGAAAGCGTCGGCAAGCTGCTGGCGGCCCATTATGACACACTGGAAGCCCGCAAGGGGTATCAGGCCGAGCCAGATGGGTTTTCCCGCGCCATATGGAACGAATTCGCCGAAGCGGGGTTGCTCGCCCTGCCCTTCTCCGAAGCGGATGGCGGGTTTGGCGCCGGAGCGGTGGAGACCATGCTGGTGATGGAGCAACTCGGCGCGGCGCTGGCCATTGAGCCTTATCTCAGCGCCTCCGTGCTATGCGGCGCCTTGCTGCGCGACACCGCGAGCCCAGACATGAAGGCGCGTCTGCTGCCCGGCATGATCTCCGGGGAAACCCTGCTCGCCCTCGCCCAGACCGAGCCAGACCTGCGCGGCGCATTGCACGAAGCCGCCCTGACGGCGCGCCCCACGCCGGAGGGATATGTGCTGAATGGCCGCAAGAGCATGGTCATGGGCGGCGGAACGGCGGATCTGTTCATTGTGGTGGCCCGCGGCACAGGAACACCGCGCGATGAAACAGGGCTGAGCTTGTTATTGGTGGAGGGCACGTCATCCGGCCTCACACGTCAGGCATATCCCACGCAGGATGGTTTTCAGGCGGCCACGATCGATTTTGAAAATGTCCTGGTGCCCCGCGCGAATCTCATCGGCCAGGAAGGGCAAGGCCTGGCCCCGCTGCGCCGCGCGGTGGAGGAAGCCACGGCCGCCCTTTGCGCCGAAGCCGTGGGCGCCATGGCCGCGCTGCTGAATCTGACCGTGGAATATCTGCGGACCCGCAAACAGTTCGGCGTGGCGCTGGGCAGTTTCCAGGCCTTGCAGCATCGCGCGGTCGACATGTATGTGGCGCTGGAACAGGCCCGCTCCATGGCGATCTATGCCGCCCTGGCCATCGTCGAGGACGATCCCTCCATGCGCTCCGCCGCCATCGCCGCCGCGAAGGCGCAGATCGGCCACTCGGCGCTTCTGATCGGTGAAACAGCCACACAGCTTCATGGCGGCATCGGCCTGACGATGGAATATAAAGGCGCGCATTATTTCAAACGCCTGATCATGATCGAACGCCAATTCGGCGATAGCGGCGCGCATTTGCGGGCGCTGGCCCATCAAGGCGGCCTGATCGCCGCTTAGGGCACAAGCTCGGACATTCTCCTCAAAACACCAAAAGTTTTTCAGGCTTGGTTCTTTCAACCAGTACCAAGCTTGAAACAATGCCAGTTGATATTTCAAAAAACCAAAGATATTTTCAGACAATTTCATGTCATACGATTTCGTTTCATTAAACGGCTTCCCGACCATTGTCTGCGCATGGCGCATAATGTCCGCCGACACAGACATTCCACTCTCTGTTCACTGAATGCACAAAACGAAAATGGCCGTTTAAACGCTCCCGCCATGCCGCTAGCTAGAGCCTCGAAGAAGCAAAACTCCGAGGAAACCATGAGCGTCATGCTGAAATGCCTTTCGCATACCCCCTTGCGCGGGCTGAACGACCCCGGTGCCGAGGTCGTGGCGGAAGTGGATGCCGCATTGGCGAAATCCCGTGCCGATGTGGAAGCCTTTGCCCCCGAGCTGATCGTGATCTTCGCGCCGGACCATTATAACGGGCTGTTCTACGATCTGATGCCCCCTTTCGTGATCGCCACGGCGGCGGAATCGGTTGCCGATTACCAGACCCTGCCGGGGCCCGTGCGTGTCCCCGCCGAATTGGCGCAGGATCTGGCCCGGCATGTTCTGGATAGCGATGTCGATGTCGCCATCTCGCATCGCTTGCAGGTGGATCATGGCTGCACCCAGGCATTGGAGGAAATGACCGGCAGTCTGACACGGTATCCAACCATTCCAATCATTATCAATTCGGTGGCTCCGCCCTTCGCGCCCTATCGCCGGGTGGTGAAACTGGGCGAGGCGGTGGGGCATTTCATCGCCAAGCTGGACCGGCGCGTGCTGATTCTCGGCACTGGCGGCCTTTCCCACGAACCGCCCGTGCCTCTGATCTCCGGCGCGCCCGAGGAGATCCGGGATTTTCTCATCGCCGGACGCAACCCCACCCCGGAGGCGCGTGCCGCCCGCCAGGCGCGCACCATCGCCGCCGGACAAATCTACGGCACGCCGAACAGCCCGCTGACCCCCCTGAACCCGGAATGGGACCAGGATTTCATGAATTTGCTGCTGCACGGCGAAGTCGCGCTGGCCGATGGCTTCAATATCGAGGAGATCTCAAAACGGGCTGGGCGCTCCACGCATGAAATCCGCACCTGGGTGGCGGCCTTCGCGGCCATGGGTGCCATTGGCCCGTACCGGGCACGCCAGGATTACTACCGGCCGATCAATGAATGGATCGCCGGGTACGGCATGCTCAGCGCCATGTCTTCAACAGAAACCAGCAAGGAACTCGTGGCATGAACGTCATGACCTCAATCCCCCCCACGGAAGCGGAGATCGTCTCGCGCGCCCGCGACCTCATCCCCGTTCTGCGCGCGCGCGCCGAATCCTGTGAAAAAGCCCGCATGGTCCCGAAGGAAACCATCGAAGATTTCCAGCGCGCGGGGTTTTTCCGCATCCTGCAGCCACGCCGCTGGGGTGGATATGAAATGACCCCCAACACGCTCAACAAGGTGCTGATGGAATTGGGGCGCGGCTGCCCATCCTCCGCCTGGATCGTCATGGTGCTGGGCGTGCATCCCTTCGAGGTCGGGCTGCTGGATGAGCGCTGCGGCGAGGAGCTTTGGGGGCAGGATAATTCCACGCTGATCTCTTCCTCCTATGCGCCGTTCGGCACCGTCACCAGGGCCGATGGCGGCTATGTGCTGAACGGGGAATGGATGACCTCCTCAGGTTGCGACCATGCCGCCGGCGGAGCGTTTCTCGGCGGGCGCGTCGTGGAGAATGGCGAATCCGTGTTCCGCTCCTTCTGGGTGAAGCGCGAAGATTTCAGCATCATCGATGACTGGCACGTGGTGGGGTTGCAGGGCACTGGCTCCAAACGGCTGGTGGTGAAGGAGGCCTTCGTGCCGGATTACCGCAACCATGTCATCGCCGCCTATGGCGCGGAAACCCATGGCCATCTGAACAATCTTTACAAAATGCCGTTCTTTTACATGTTCTATGCCGCGGTGTCCTCGGTGATCGTCGGCATGGCGCGCGGCATGGCGGATCTTTATGTCGAGCACATGATGCCGCGCCAGAACATCAACCAGGCGATCGGCGCCGCCGTGCAGGATCCGTTCATCAAGAACCGGCTGGGCGATGCCACGGCGAAAATCTCCGCCGCCGCGGCCCGCATATTGACCAACACGGACGAAGCCTGGAGCTATGCCGCGCGCGGTGAACTGGTGCCCTTGGAGGTGCGCATCCGCACCTTCGCCACCAATCAGTTCACCGGCGGCGAATGTTTCGAGGCGGCACATATGCTGTTCAAGAAAACCTCAACGCGCGGCGTCTGGCTTTCCAGCCCGATACAGCGCCAGATGCGCGACATTCTGGTCGGCGCCAACCACATCACCCAGAACCAGGACAATATCGGGGATCTCTTAGGCGGGCAGATGCTTGGCAACAAGCTAGCCCCAGGCAATCCATTCGGGGTACGGATATGAGCGCCACACTGGCGGGCTGGGCGCCGGATTCAACGCTCGCCTCCCAGGCGATGGTGGAGCCCGCGGCGCATAAGGGCGGCATGCGCCAATTTGCCGCGGGCGTCACCATCATCACCACCGCCCATGGCGATGAGCGTGCCGGGCTGACCGCCACGGCAATGGTCTCCGTCACCGCCGACCCGCCACGCCTGATGGTGTTCATCAACAAGAACGTGCTGGCCGCGGACATCATGCTGCGCCGGGGCGCGTTGGGCGTGAATGTGCTGGCCGCCGAACAGGAAGACATCGCCAAGGCCTTCGCGGGCATGATCCCGGATGTACACGGCATGGCGCGCTTCAATCACGGCGCATGGGACACGCTCGTGACCGGCTCACCCATGCTCTCCGGGGCGCTGGCTTCTTTCGATACCAGGGTTATCGGCGTCACCGAGGAGAGCACACATTACGCCTGCCTGTGCGAAGTGCTGGCGGCACGAGAAACACCGGGGCTCCCCTTGCTCTATTTCAACGGCGCCTTTCACCGGCTGCCATAAGGATCACCGCGCATGACGATGCAAATCACCGAATCCGCGACCAGCCACATGGCCAAGATCGGCGCGTTCAACATCCATTACAACGACACCCATAGCGGCGCGGAAACCGTGGTGATGCTGCACGGCTCCGGCCCCGGCGCCAGCGGCTGGTCGAATTTTTCCCGCAATGTGCAGCCGCTCACGCAAGCAGGCTACCGCGTTGTGCTGATGGATTGCCCCGGCTGGAACAAGAGCGACACGGTGGTCTGTACCGGCTCACGCTCCGACCTCAACGCCCAAACCCTCGCCGGTTTGCTGGATCATCTGGGCATCGGGCGCGCCCACCTCATCGGCAACTCAATGGGCGGGCACAGCGCCGTGGCTTTCGCGCTCGCCAATCCGGAACGAGTGGGCAAGCTGGTGATGATGGGCGGAGGAACCGGCGGGCCGAGCAACTTCGTGCCAATGCCGACCGAAGGCATCAAGCTGATTCAAGCTTTATACCGCGACCCCAGCATCGAAAATCTCAAGCGGATGATGGCTGTCTTCGTATATGACGCATCCTCCCTCACCGAGGATTTGTTCCAGGCACGGCTCGATGCCATGTTGTCCCGGCGTGATCATCTTGAGAATTTCATCAAGAGTCTCGCCGCCAATCCGAAGCAGTTTCCAGATTACGGCCACCGGCTTGGAGAGGTCTCAGCCGCCTCGCTCATCATCTGGGGACGCGACGATCGCTTCGTGCCACTCGACTGCGGGTTGCGTCTGCTCTGGGGCCTGCAAAACGCGGAACTGCATGTGTTCAACCGCTGCGGCCATTGGGCGCAATGGGAACATGCGGACAGCTTCAACAACATGGTGGTGGCGTTTCTGCGCCGCTGATCCTTCCCGCCGCCGCGAGGATTGAACCGCCGCCGCCCGCATGGCATAATTTCGGAAAATCGGGAGATATGGCGGTATCTCCGGAAACACGAGCCCCTCCGACATACCGCCGAAACAGACCATGGAGCGAACCTATAAATCCGTGCGGGCGCTGGAGCGCGGCCTGGACCTGTTGATGGAGCTGAATCTTCGTGGCCGGGCAAAACCAGGCGAACTCGCCAACGCCACGGGCCTAGACCGCACGACGGTTTATCGCATGCTGGAAACATTGGCCGGCAAGGGGCTGGTCGCGCGCAGCCCCTCCGAGGATAAATATTATCTGCTGCGCGATGTACGCAGATTGTCCGACGGGTTCATCGAGACCGATGAAATTCTGCATATCGCCGCGCGCGAACTCGGCCGCATGCTGCCCGATGTGCTCTGGCCGTCGGACTTCGCCACCTTCGATCGCGGCACCATGGTGATTCAGGAAACCACGCACCGTTTCAGCAGATTATCGGTGCATCGCGGCATGGTGGGGCGTAGGCGCCCGCTATTCAGCTCCGCCATGGGCCGCGCCTATCTCGCCGGGGCAACCGCGCCAGAGCGGGAGCTGACCTTGGACCTGGCCGAAGCCGCGCTGCGCCGCCCGGTTCCACGGCGGTTCGAGCCCTTGCTGGAAGATTTTGCCCAACGCGGCTATGCATGGTCCATTGCCGGGTCGGAACCGCATATCTCCGCCATCGCCGTCCCCGTGCGGGGCAGAGGGCGTATATTGGGTGCGGTCAATATCGTATTCTTTCGCCGCGCGGCGACACCGGAACAGATCGCGGCCAAGCATCTGAACTCCCTGCAAGCCTGCGCGGATGCCATTTCACAACAAATCGAGCATCCGCCCGAGAACGAGGACACACCCGGCGCCGGGTGAACGGCGCCGGACATGGGGCCATTTAGCACCAGCTTATTCAGTCGCGCGCCTTGATCATATCCAGCGCCACATCCACGATCATATCCTCCTGCCCGCCGACCATGCGCCGGCGCCCAAGCTCGACGAGAATGGCGCGTGTATCCAGCCCATAATCCTCGGCGGCTTTTTCCGCATGACGCAGGAAGGAAGAATAAACCCCCGCATACCCTAGGCTCAGCGTTTCGCGGTCCACCCGCACGGGCCGGTCCTGCAGCGGGCGGACAAGATCCTCCGCCGCATCCATCAGCTTGTAGAGGTCCGTGCCATGGTTCCAGCCCTTGCGGTCGGCCGCGGCGATAAACACCTCCAACGGCGCGTTACCGGCCCCCGCCCCCATGCCCGCGAGCGAGGCATCCACGCGCACCGCGCCATTCTGCACCGCCACGATGGAGTTGGCGACACCCAGCGAAAGATTATGATGCGCATGCACGCCGCGCTCCGTCTCCGGCTTCAAGACACGATCATAGGCTTGCAGACGGGCCTTATAGTCGTCCATGTCCATCGCCCCGCCGGAATCCGTGACATAGATGCATTGCGCGCCATAGCTTTCCATCAACTTGGCCTGTTCAGCCAGCTTTTCCGGAGACGTCATATGGCTCATCATCAAAAAGCCGATCGTATCCATGCCCAGATCGCGCGCGGCCTCGATATGCTGCCGGGAGATGTCGGCCTCGGTGCAATGGGTGGCGATGCGGACCGAGCGAACACCGAGATCATAAGCATGTTTCAGCTCATGGATGGTGCCGATGCCAGGCAGCAGCAAGGTGGTGAGCTTGGCGCGTTTCACTACCTGCGCCGCGGCCTCGATCCAGTCCCAATCCGTATGGGCGCCAAAACCGTAATTGAAGCTGGCGCCGTTCAACCCGTCGCCATGCGCGACCTCGATGGCATCCACTCCAGCTTCGTCAAGCGCCTGGGCGATCTTACAGACATGGTCCAGGCCATATTGATGGCGGATGGCATGCATGCCATCGCGCAATGTCACGTCCTGAATGTAGAGTTTTTGCGTGGCCGGATCGAAAGCCATTATGCGACCTCCTTGCTGAGTTTGCGTTGCGCGATCTTCTCCGCCGTGCGCAGCGCGGAGGAAGTCATGATGTCGAGATTGCCCGCATAGGCTGGAAGATAATGGGCCGCCCCCTCAACCTCCAGGAAAACACTGGTCTTGAGGCCGGTGAATTCGCCAAGGCCCGGGATCTTCACCGGGTTATTATCGCCGAAGCGCTCAAACTGCACGCGTTGCTTCAGCCGGTAACCCGGCACGTAGGACTGCACTTTTTCGACCATCGCCTCGATGGCGCCCTCGATGGCGGCTTCATCCGCGCCCGATGACAAGGCGAAAACCGTATCGCGCATGATCATCGGCGGTTCGGCCGGGTTGAGGATGATGATGGCCTTGCCCTTGCCAGCACCGCCGACATCCTCAATGGCTTTCGAGGTTGTTTCGGTAAACTCGTCGATATTGGCCCGGGTGCCTGGGCCAGCGCTCTTGGAGGAGATGGAGGCAACGATTTCCGCGTAATGCACCTTCGCCACCGACGAGATCGCCGCGACGATGGGAATGGTCGCCTGACCGCCGCATGTCACCATGTTGACGTTCGGCGCGTCGAGATACAGATCGCCATTCACCATCGGGATGACATAAGGACCGATGGCCGCCGGGGTGAGATCGATGATCACCTTGCCCGCCTTGGCGCAAATATCGTTGTGTTTCTTGTGCGCCCCGGCGGAGGTGGCGTCGAACACGATACCGATTTCCGGCCATATCTTCAATTTCGTCAGACCGTCGATACCTTCATGCGTGGTTTGCACGCCGAGCCTGGCCGCACGCTTCAGCCCGTCCGATTCCGGGTCGACGCCGACAAACGCGCCCATTTCCAGAAGATCCGACCTGCGCATGATCTTGATCATCAGATCAGTGCCGATATTGCCGGAGCCGATGATCGCGACCTTGATCTTTCCGCTCATTTTATTTGTCCCCCATGCTGAAACCAACCTTGCCCACCCCACCGATCCGCGCCTCGATCACGTCGCCTGATTTGATGGCCGCCATCGGGCCCAGCGCACCGGTGAGAATGACATCGCCCGCGCGTAATGTTTCGCCTTGCCGCGCGAAGGTCCGGGCCAGCCACGCGGCGGCCTTCAACGGGTGGCCAAGGCATGCCGCCCCGGCACCGACCGAAACAATGGCGCCATTTACCGTCATCGCCATGCCGCACGTATAAAGATCGAGCCCCGGAAGCTTATGTTTCTCCTGGCCAAGAACATAGAAGGCCGAGGATCCGTTATCCGCGACCGTATCCGCGAAACTGATTTTCCAGTCCGCGATACGGCTATCCACGATCTCAATGGCGGCACAGGCATAATCGCAAGCGGCCAGAATATCCTGCTCCGTGGCGGCGGGATGATCCAAATCCCTGCCCAGCACGACGGCGATTTCCGCTTCCGCCTTTGGCTGCAAGACCGAATGGGAGGCCAGCACGCCGCCATCCGCAATCGCCATATCCATGAACAAGGTGCCGAAATCTGGCTGGTCCACCCCAAGCTGCACCTGCACGGCCTTGGAGGTCAGGCCGATCTTGCGCCCACTGATGCGACGGCCGGACTGCATCCAGAATTTCGTGTTGAGATTTTGAATTTCATAGGCGCCAGCGCCATCGTCCGGTGCCAAGCCATCGCGCAAGGGTGGCACCGCTCCAGACTGATAGGCCGCTCGCAAACATGCCGCCAAGGCTTCACGGGTCATCGCCATTTTCGCGTTTCTCCTTCTTTGCGCTGGAAGCATTACCCGCGCCATGAAACGCCAGGCAATTTACATGGGCAAAATCCTCTCATATTGTGAGAAGATGAAGAACGGCCAGGCATCTCAGGGCAGCAAGACGGCCGAGAAGGGCGCGGCTCTGTTTCTGGCTCTTTTGGAAACACAAGGCCGCTTGCCGTTATCGGCCATCGCCAAGCGGACCGGATTGCCGCTTTCTACAGCGCACCGGCTCGCCAGCGTTTATCTGCGCAACGGGCTGCTCGCCCGGGTAGGCCATGGGCGCTATGCGGCGGGGGTGCGTCTGCCGGAGCTGTGCGGCTCTCTCACGCAAGCGGGCATTCTGGCCGCCGTCGCCCGGCCGCATCTGCGGGATTTGGCCCGGACCCTCAATGCGACGGCACATCTTGGCGTGCTGGAAGGCGATATGGTCACATATCTTGTCAAGGAGCATGGCGGCGGCACGGGAATCCTGACGCAGGAAGCAAACCAGCTGGAAGGTTACGGCACCGGCATCGGCAAGGTGCTGCTAAGCGCCTTGCCGCCCGATGCGCAGGCCGCCTATCTGGCCAATGGCCCCTTTGTGGCGCTAACGCCGCAAACCATCACCGACCCCGCCGCCCTGCGGCTTGAATTCCAGAACATCGCCTCGCAAGGCTATGCTTTCGATAATGCCGAAATGGCGGAAAATCTCTTTTGCCTTGCCGTACCTGTCCCTGAACCGGGCAAGGGCGCGCGGTGTGCGCTGTCCGTCTCCTTCCAAGCCAGGGAGCCGGTAAGCCTTACCCTGCTGCCAACCTTGCGAGGTTGCGCCGCGCGGATCGCCAAGGGACTAGGGTTTTGACCTCCCTTGCCGGCCTGACGGGAGGGTCGCTCAGACATCGAGCACCAGCCTTGCCCCGCAAGCGCGTGAACAACAAGCGCAGATTTCCTCGCCGGATGCACGTTCATCCTCGGTCAGGAATTTATCACGATGATCCGGCGTGCCCTCCAGAACAGTGGTCACACAGGTGCCGCAGACACCTTCCTCGCATTTCACCTCGATCTTCACACCGGCACGGGCCAAGGCCTTGGTAATCGTATCGTCCGGGCCGACAGTCACGGTAACGCCAGAAGCGCGCGCTTCGACCTCGAAGCTCTCGCCACCGGTTTCGAGCGTGGCGGCAAAATACTCACGGTGGATATTGGCATTGGCATAACCACGCGCCTGCGCGGCGGCGATGATCCAATCCATGAATCCCGCCGGACCGCAGACATAGAGATGCACACCGGAAGCCGGGGCCGGCATGTCGCGCGCTGGATCGAAACGCTGCGTGGAGGGCAGATCATCGTGATGAAACACGACGTGATTCCGGAAAGGAGCGCCGGCAAGATCATCCAAGAAGGCGGTACCGGCGGCCGAACGCGTGCAATAATGCAGCATGAACGCCCGGCCTAGCGCAGATAGGCGCCGCGCCATCGCCAGGATCGGGGTAATACCGATGCCACCCGCGATCAGCACGGTGAAATCCGCTTGTTCTTCCAGTGGGAAATGGTTGCGTGGGCCTTCCGTCAGCAGGCTCATGCCCTCAACCACATGCTCATGCAGCGCCAATGAACCACCACGGCTTGCCGGATCCTTCAGGATGCCGACTTCATAGAAGCTGGTGTCGGCAGGATCGCTGCTCAGCGAATATTGCCGCCATAAAGGCGCGTCCTGGCCAGGCACCAATATATCGAGATGAGCTCCCGCGCCAAAAGCCGGCAAAGGAGAGGCATCCACCGCCCCCAGGCGCAGGCGCATGATATTGCCAGCATCGTCCTGCCGTTTCAAAACGACGAGGCGATGCATGGGCTGGTTGGCATCCATCTTTTCTTACATCCTTATCTCATAAACAGGCCGCCATTGACATCCCAGCAAGCACCATTGACGAAAGCGGCGGCCGGAGATGCCAGCAAGGCCACCAGCTGGGCGACGAAATCAGGATCGCCAAGCTGGCCCACCGGAATATTGGCCAAGGCCGCTTGCAGCTTCTCGCCATTCAACACAGCGCGAACCATCGGTGTGTCCATCGGACCGGGAGCAATGGCGTTGCAGGTGACGCCAAAACTTGCCAGATCACGGGCAAAAATCTTCGTCAGCGTCAGGATCGCGCCTTTCGAGGCCGCGTAATGCGCACCTGTGGCCGTGCCACCATTCTGCCCCGCGAGCGAGGCAAGATTAATGATGCGCCCATATCCTCTGGCCTTAAAATGGCGCCCGAAAATCTGGCTACCGGCAAAGGTGCCGCCGGCATTCAGCGCCATGATGGCATTGAAATCCTCCGGCGCGATTTCCAGTACCGGCTGTACCACGGTGCGTGCCGCATTATTCACCAGCACTTCGGCTGAGCCCCAGCGTGCGATGATTTTATCCAGAACCGATTGAAAATGGTCAGGTTTGGAGATGTCGAGCGTTGCGGCGATGGCGGTTTCACCCGCGAGGTCCAGGCTTAGCGCCAGGGCCTCGGCCGCCTTGCCATCGATGTCACCGATTACCACGCGAAACCCTGCTTGATGCAGGGCACGCACGGCGGCGGCGCCAAAACCGGAGGCGCCGCCAGTGACAAGCGCTGTTTGAATCTGATCTGGCAAGGAACCTCCCATCAGAACAGATAGGAGATAGAGGTGAGGATACCGTCGGAGTTCAGCAGCCGCACGATTTTATCTCGGATCAAGAAGCTCTCACCGCTCCGCACCAAAACATAGGTGACATTGGCGGCAAAGAGGCGCTGGCGGCCGAACTTATCTTCCACCAGATGTTGAGCGCAGCGAATTTGCAACTCAGCACCTTCCATGCCGGCCAGCACGAAACGTGAGAGAGTGCGCACGGTTTGCGCCGGCGGAGCGGAGGATATGGAAAAGCCCGCCTTGAAACGCTCGATCCGCATCATCCGCATCGTCGCGTCATCATATGCCAGATTCAGCGTATTCTCAAAATCATCTCCGTTGCCGATGGGCAATACATAATGACCATCAGGGGTCCACAGCGCCAGCCAATCATCATAGGATTTGCTGTCGAGCAGATCCGCTTCAGCCCAAATGAAATGCGCCGCGCGCTGCAGGAGGGCTCTATCTTCCATGCTCATGGTCTGGCTCATGCGCTCATCATCCTCTTCCACATGGTATATGCGGCGCGCATGCCAGTCTCGGCGCTGACATGGCCACGTGGACCGTCATCACCTGGCGAATCTTCTCCACGATTAACCAGAATATCCAAATCCCGCGCCCCAGCGGCACCACGCTGCACGCGCTCCCACACTTCCGAATCATCCGGACTGCCGAAGCCCATCGGCCCCTGGAAATGCTCATGCAGACGCAAACGCATGCGATTTGCCGCCTCCGGGCCACCTTCCATGCCTATGGCGATATGCCGAATGGCCGTTTCCTTTACATTTATGGGCCGCAGCACACGGAAGAAAGCCATCGAGCAAGCGACATTGGGAAACAAATTCAGATTGAAACCACTTCCACCGACCGCCCGCACAATCCGGCGCACCTGTTGTTCGTCATGGCTTTGGCGCAACTCTTCGGCCAGAGCCTGAAAACGCTCGGGGATGGGAGCGTCAAGATTATCCTCCAGGTCCACAAGCTCAGGTATCATAACCATGACCGAATGGCCGTTACCAAGATCCTCGACAAACCCCGCGCCATCCAGAAAGGTAAAGGTTTTTTCAGCCTCCTCGTCAAGAGACCGCAGGAAGGATTTATGCACGATTGGAAAATGGTAAGCATCCGTCGTGTTTTCCAACTGGATCTTCCAATTTCCGGGGAAGCTGAACTGATGTTCGCCCATTGTCTTCACCGGATACCTACCACCCTGCTTCATGAATAGATCGATCCATTTCCTGGCCGGACCAAGAAAATCCTCCAGCGGCTCGATTGTCTCCTTGAAGGTGGCGAAAATCATGCCCTGATAGCTCTCGGTGCGCAGTGTTTTCAGGCCAAGCTTGGCTTTGTCGAAATCAGCCCCGTATTGCTCTGGATTCGGCACTCCGCGCAGGCCGCCATCGAGCGCATAGCCCCAGCCATGATATGGACATTGGAAGGAGGAGGTCTTGCCCTTCTTCACCTCGCACACGGTCGCGGCGCGGTGCCGGCAGCGATTGACCATGACATGCACTTCACCCTTACGGTCGCGCGCGACGATGACAGGCTGAGTGCCAAGCCAGGAGAGCTTGAAATCCCCCTTGTCCGGGATCTCGGAAGCATGCGCGACCCAAACCCAGGTCTTGGTGAAAATTCTGTCCATCTCCTCCGCGAAAATAGCGGGATCCTCATACATAGGCGTTTTCACGCGTGAGCCGGTGAACAGCGCCCCGGGCGCGGGCGAACAGGGGTGATCAGGCATTGACGACATTCCTTTCACGCGAAATGTTCATAGATTAGGAATTTCGAGAGCCCGGCCCATGCGCGCCTCGATACGCATATAGCGCCAGAGCCGGTATTCACCGATCTCGATGGTACGGAACAGGTTGCAGGCCGCCTTCACGGTCTCACGGTCAGGACAATCGGCCAATAAATAGCAAGTAAACGGAAAGCCGGACGGAGAGGTGCCGACCATGGTTTCGTCATCGTCCAACGTACCCAGCACAGTCACGCCAGGCAGCTTCGCGACACCGGACATGAAAGCGGAAAATCCAGCCCATACCTTACCGATTTCAGCAAAGGGGAGTTGAAAAAAAGTCTGATCGACGGCGATGCAGAACAAGGTGCGGATGGGTTTTGCAGGGGAAGTCATGAGAGGTCCTTCTCGAAGATCAGGGATAACCGGGCGGGGTTGGCTGATTCAGCATGCCGGCACCCGCCAGCGTCCAGGTGCCAAGACCCAGAAAAGCATGCTGGGCAACGGAGGCGGCATCAAGCATACAACGCCCAAGCACATGGCCACGACGAAGCGCCTCGGTGCCGCCCAGGCGGAAAGCCTGGCGCGCCACATCGGCACCGGTATGCGCCGCATTGGTCGCGGCCAGGCGCATCGCCGTGCGTTGCGCGCGGGGGACATCATCACCACGCAACACCTGCGCCCAGCCTTGCTCAATGGTCTCGTAGAAATAGGCCCGCGCGCTGGAGAGAGCGGCTTGTGCCTGCGCAAAACCTTGCTGGACATAGGCTCGTGTCGCCAAACTCGGCGCCCCGGTAATGGATGATTTTTCGGCCAGGGCATCATGCACGTAATCCAGCGCCTCTTGCGCGGTGCCCAGGGCGACAACGGCCAGAACCTGGGATGCCAGGGCCATGGCCGGGTAGCGGAACACCGGCTCGTCGCGCTGGCTGCGCCCGCCGCGCACGAAGCTCATCTCCTCGGGCACGAATACAGCCTCGACCAGCACGTCATGACTACCGGTGGCCGCCAAACCAACGCAGTCCCAAACTTGCTCGATGCGGGCCTGGGACGCCTTCATCACCGCCATGCGCGGCAAACTGTTCCCAGGATCGGAGGATTTGATGCCAACGCCAATATAATCCGCCCCCATGCAGCCGGAGCAATAAGGCCAACGGCCAGAGACGATAAACCCGCCACGCTCGACCGGGGCGGGCTGCGGGGGAAAAATCGCCCCCGCGAAGGTCATGTCAGGATCAGCCCCATAAATCGCTTCGAAGGTCTGCTTCGGCAGAGCCGCCAGATAGGTGGTGCTGACCCCAAAACTCGCCACCCAGCCCGTGGAGGCGTCGGCATAGGAAATCTCCTCAATCAGCCGGCAGAACGCCGCGGGGGAAAGCTCATCGCCTCCCAGGGCGGCGGGAACAAAGGCACGATAAGCACCCACACGCTTTAAAGCCGCGATGATATCATCTGGAATATGACGGAGCTTTTCAAATTCAGCCCGTCGCGACCTGATCTCCGCCTTTAGCGCCGAAAGCTCGGCCGAAGCCGGGCGCGTGGGGGGGAAAAGCTGGTTCATCGGAAATGATCCTCTACATTGACAAGCGCATGAGGCGGCATCGGCCACCTTCGATGAACGCCATTCGGCGTAAAAATACCGCCGGGGTGGTCTAGGTCAATAAAAATATTTGAAAATAAATTTGAATTTTCATCTTTATTTTCACGTTTGACATTGACAAGGCAGGAGGCTTCCGCTCGGTTCCACAGAGACGGAAAGGCTCCTGGCATGGCATTACATATTGCTTTTGACAGCCTGATCGATTTGAAAGGAGTTTTGTAGATGCAAGAAAAAATCGAGAGTTTAATAAACAGAATCGAGATTTTGGAGGCCGAGGCCGAGATCCGCCGTATTCAGGCGCGCTACATGTTTCTTTGCGATACACCCTGCCCTGAATTCGGAGTGCGCGACGATAAGCAACGAATTGAGCTGATCCTTGAGTTATATGCTGAGAATGCGGTTTGGGAAGGCGTCGGCAGCTTCTATGACAACCAGTTTGGCCGCGCTGAGGGCAAGGATGCCATCCGCAGGCATTTTCAGGCATTTTGGGGCGAGAAGCGAGACCCGGCATTACTGTTGAATGTGCATTACCTGACCAGTGAGCAGATTTATGTGAAAGGTGACAGGGCGGACGGGCAATGGGTGCACTGCCAGCCATGGATTTTTTCCGACGGTAAATCCTTGCTGCGCTCCAGCCGGCTGAATAACGGGTTCGCAAAAATCGACGGAAACTGGAAAATCACCCGGACCCGTACCGAAAATGTCTTCGTGGCACCGCTCTCTTCAGGCTGGGCAACGGATTTTCCTGAACATTCAGTGCTGATGCGCTAAGGAAAACAGGCGCCGAAAGGCGCCTGTTTCATATCCTAATAACCACCGCGCCTCTTTTCAGAGCCGGCCACAGCTATCGCCTCAGCCCTTGTTATTCAGATATCTCAAATAAGGACCATGGCAACGGGTAAGCAGCAAGCCACCAAGCAACGCGGAGAGGGCAGTCACAACAGCAAGAGAGGTGCCAACCGCCATATCGCTATGGAAGACATGGTCATTCAAGAACCCGACCAGGAAGGCGCCCAATGCAAGCCCCCCCAGTGAGTTGCAGAACAGGAAGATCGCCGAGACCCGTGAACGCATATCCGCCGGAGGCACGATCTGCATCACGGAAACCGAGGTCGGCAACGGGAAGGAAGCAAAGAAGAACGCCACCACCAGCACCACGATCATCATCTCCTGGGAGGAGACGAAACCGATCAGCGCCGCGGGAACCACACTGCACAAACCGCCTATGACGCCCACGATGATCGGAGCCGCCTTTTTGCCACGGCTATAGAACATATCGACAAGAAAACCGCTACACAGCACCCCCGCGCTCCCACACAGGAAGATGATCATGCCAAGCACCGGGCCAACCTGATGCGGCGTGAGATGGAATAAACGCTCAAGCGCCGCCGGAGACCAGCTCATCAATGTGAACAAGGTCATTGCCAGCAAGGTGAAACCCAACATATGAGGAAAAAAGATCGCTTTTTCACGCCACAGGAAAGCCAGCACTTCGGCAAGGGAAGGTGCAGGCTTAGCGGCTTTGGCACCGCGTTCCGCGACTTCGCGCACCAGCGAGACGATGAGCAACGCCACCACCAAACCAGGAATGCCGATGAGCACAAAGCAAAGCTGCCAGGGGGCCAGCGGCATGCCGAACAGGGAGAGCGGGCCGAGATGGGTGACATACGCAATGGCTATGCCGCCAAGCAGGAAAGCAACGCCCGTGCCCAAGAATGGCCCAAGCGAAAAGATACCCAGCGCCCGCCCGAGTTTTTCGCGAGGAAAAATATCCGCGATATAGGAATAAACCGCAGGGGCGAGTGAAGCCTCGCCAGCTCCCACGATGATGCGGGCAATGAAAAGCTCAGCAAAGCTGCTGACAATGCCACAGGCCATCGTCGCCAGACTCCAAATGAGAACGCCAGCCGCCATCACGGATGGGCGAGGCAAGCGGTCGCTCATCTTGGCGACGGGAATACCAAGCACCGCATAGAACAGCGCGAAGGCAAGGCCGTTAAGCAAGCCGAATTCCGTGTCGGTGATGTGGAAAGTCTGCCGTACCGGACCGACAAGGAGCGAGAGAAGCTGTCTGTCCGTGTAAGATAGAATATACGCCAGAATAAAGAGACAAACGATGGCCCAACGCTTGACCGCCCCAAACGGAGCCGGCACCGCAATGGGCGCTACTTTGCCGATACCAATCTCGCTCATGTCTCAACCTCCAAGATGCCCTTGCGGGCGGTTGCACGACCCCAGCTCAGGGCCTCAGGATTTCAAAATGATCTGGCCGCGATGGCGGGAATGGGTCTGGCGGGCAGCAACGTCTCAGCCCAGGAGCCAAACCCCAGCAACTGCTCGTCCGCGCCACGCGCGCCCAGCAATTGCACGCCGATCGGCAAGCCGCCTGGCCCTTGCAGCCCAGGCAAGGTAAGGCTGGGGAGACGCAGCAATGTCCAGAGCCTGCTGAACACCGGATCGCCCGTGCCCTCTAGCCCAAGCGGTGCTTCGCCAGGAGCGGCGGGGGCAAGCAATATATCGTATTTATCGAACAAGGCATTCGCCCGGCGGCGCAAGCGGGCCGCCTGACCGCGCGCTGTCAGATAATCCTCCCGCGGGATCGCCATTCCGGCTTTGATCAACCCCGCGATCTGCGGGCTGAGTTGCGCCTCGTGATGATCGAACTCAAAAGCCAGCGCCTGGGCGGCCTCGTAGCTCATGATAAGCTTATGCAAGGCTTCGCCTTCGGTAAACTCATCCAGGGCGAGTTCTTCCAGCTGCGTTTGCGCGCCCAACAGCGTGGCGGCTTGTTCCAGGGCTTGATGCATGCCGGCATCGCCCTGGTGCCACCAAGGGGTACGGCAAAAGCCGATGCGCGCCGGTCGGGTGGCGGCACGCGCCACACCACCACCCAGCGCATTATGGGCGGCGGCCAACGTGGCAACATCAACCGCCAATGTTCCCAACGTATCAAAGGATGGCGCCAGCCCCTTTATGCCAGCGAGACCGTAGCTTCCAAAAGAAGGTTTTAGCCCGGCGATGCCACAATAAGAAGCAGGGCGGGTCAGCGAGGCCGCGGTCTGGGAAGCCAGGCCCAGGCTCACCATGCCACAGGACACGGCCGCGGCGGAACCGGACGAAGACCCACCAGGAGTGCGCCTCAGATCATGCGGATTACGCGTCTTGCCCGGACGAAAAAAGGCGAACTCGGTGGTGACGGTCTTACCCAGACTCACCGCCCCCGCACGCTCCAGCAAGGTGACGCAGGCGGCATCGGCACAAGGGCGCCAACCCGCATAGATGGATGAACCATAGGATGTTGGAAAATCCTTGGTATCGATGATGTCCTTAACGCCCAGCGTAACGCCCGACAAAGGCCCCTGCCGGGGCATAAGTCCGGTGGCGCGACCGGCATCAAAGGCACAGAAGGCACCAATCTGGGGCTCCAACGCCTGGATGGCGTCCAATGCCGCGTTGATACGGATTTGGGAAGAAGCCGGAGAAGGCTGCATGACTGGCGTTGACATTTTTAAAGCTCCTTGCTCATGGCTTTATGATTTATTCGCTGACGATGAATGGATGGGCGGAGAATTAATGGGCAAAGCCCATGATCGCACCAAGATTCATGATCAATGTGGCGCCGACGACGACGGCATTACGCGCGCGCTTGGCGGTGGGATTGTAGTAGTTGTTCGGGTTGATCACGTATTCGAGAGACGGCTGAACAAAAACCCCCTTCACGACACCAATCTGTGCATGCCAATCGAGTACGTAAGTGCCATTGAACGGTTTGCCGCTGCCGCCATTCGCGGCGTTTTCCTTGGCTAGATAAGCAGCCTCGGTGCTGCCCAGATCGCTCCAGTGCATCTGGAACGTGTAGCTGTCAAATGGACGATCCGCGAAGGGAGCCTGCAAGGTCGTGCCTACATAGGCTTCAGCACCGATCGGGTCATAAGCGTTGAACCCCTCGCCACCGCCGGCAAACACGGCAAGCGCCGTACCATGCGGGTTATGCGTGGCGCCACCATCCTTGCGCCAGACATATTGGTCGAATGTCGCGAACATGCCCGAGGAACCGTTGTGCTTGTAGCCGCTCAATTCATCCGTGACCGGGCTGGTGTTATGAAAACCAAGCAGTTCAATGCGGGTGGGATAAGCGGTTTCGTCGAAGCCACGGTCATAGCCGATTTCGCCAACAACAGTGGTGCCGGTTGCGGTGTTGGTGTTCCAGGTCCAGCCACCCGTATAAAGATCGAGCTTGTTGTCTTCGGTGGCGGCGGCCTGCAGATAAAGATCAGGCGTGATATCGTATTTTACCCGGCCGGACCAGGTACCATAGACTGGCGTGCTGATCCCCGCATCGAACGCCCAAATATTCTTGAAGCAGGTCAGAAGCTGATTGCAATCTCCGGTATTGTTGGAGGTAAGGAAATAGCGGCTCAAATTGGTACGGCCAACCTCGACGTCGAGCCGGTCATTCAGCAGACTCTGCTCGATGGTGAACCGGGAAAGATAATTTCCGCGAAATAGATGCGGCGGCTGATAGCCGACGGTGGCATCCCCCATGTCGGCAGACCAGGATTCGTTACTGCGCAAAAAGAAAAGATCCTGGTCGAAATGAACAGTGGCGCCTTGCCAACCGACCAGCTTGTTCAAATCCGCATCGGCGCCCAAATCAAAAATACCGTTGGTCATGCGGCTGCCGGTATTGATACCGCCAGAAACATTATCAACGAAGTTATAGAGAACGATAGCACGCCAGTTGATGCCGTTATCGGCAAAAGCCTTGGTCACATCGGGAATAACATGCGTGATGGACGGGCTGGACGGCTCGGCAGGTGCGCCCTGGGCCAGCGCGGCACCGGGTAAAAGGCTAGCCAAGGCCAGGGCGCAAGCCCCCCTGTTTCCCCAGCGCCGGCGGCGCGTGGAGATGTTCTTGGATACACTCATGAAGTCGGCCTCTCTGTATGGATTTAGGTTATGAAAAGGCTGGCAGGTTCCTGGCGGGTCAGTCCGCGCGGTCACCTTTCCAGAGCGCGCCGCGCGCTTTGCGCATTCGGCGTACCTCGGCGTCGAACATCAATTGCGCGGCCCCCGCCTGGTCGATCAGCCGGCCAGCATCGCGCGCGCAAGAGGAACGGATTTCATCGGACAGCGGAATGTCAGCACCCGGGATCGTCCCGCTTTGACACTGTATTTCAGCGGCGCGTTGCGCGACCCAGTGCAGAAAAAAAGTGCGGGCGATATCCGCTTCACCAACCGCGATTCCGTGATTGCGCAGCACCAGCACATGCCTATCTCCCAGGCTGGCCAATATGCGTGAGCGCTCATCGGCATAAAGCGTGATACCTTCGAAATCATGATAACCGACACGGCCAAAAAGCTGCGCGCCGTAGAAATTATCGTGGCTGAACCCGTCTTGCTTCATGGCCACCGCGCAGACCGGATTGGTATGAGTGTGGATGACACAATGAATATCGTCGCGTGCCGTATGAATGGCACCATGCAAGGCGAAGCCCGCCGGGTTTGGCTGGTTTCCAGAATTGCTGATGATCTTGCCATCGGCGTTGACCACAAGAAGATTGTCCGGCGTGACCTCGTTGTAGTTACAGCCAAAGGGATTCACGAGATATCGCCGCTCTTGGCCAGGCAGACGCACAGATATGTGGCTGAAGATGGATTCAGTCCAGCCATGAAAATCAACAAGGTGATAGCATTCGGCCAATTGCTTGCGCAGTCTCGCCTCTTCCTGTTCGTGGCACATTGAAACGATTAAGGTATGATCCAAATTCATGCTCCTAACTGCATCTGCGGCATGGCGGCGGATTGGCCGTGCGACCGAGTTTCGGCGGCGTGATGGACGAGGCTGACAATCGTCCGGAAGACAGGCATGGCAACACCCAGGCGCGTGGCCATCTCCAGGGGGGCGTGGCATATCGCCTCAAGCTCCAGAAGACGCCCGGCTTCGAAATCCTGGCGCATGGAAGTGATGTGGTCACCCGCATGCATTATCGCCTGAAGGCAGGCGGCAGGTTCCTTGGGCAGGGAGAGGCCGGCGGCCCGTCCGAGAGCGACCATCTCCTGAGCGATACTCCGGGCGCAATCATACAGTCCCGCATCCTGACTGATTTGGCGCAAAGTCGTATGCGAGATGACCGAGAGCGGATTTGTGGCGGCATTGGCAAGCAGCTTGCTCCACATCATTTCAGACGGATCCGCGGTGATGTCCACCTCTACCCCACCGGCGCGCAGGAAGTCGGCGCAGCATCGCAGAGGCGCGCGCCCCTGTTGCGTCAGCGCGGCCAATTGCAACCTCGGCGGGCGGGGACAATAGACTTGGCCAGGGGCTTCCAGGCGGGCCATCAGATAAGCGCCACAGCCGGCGAGGCGATGCGCCGATATGGCATGGCGCAGCCTGTCTTGCGGGGACAACTCCCGCGCGGCCATGCCGCGAGAGGTAAACCAGAACGGGATGCCGTTAACCACTGGCACCACCAATTCCTGACGTTGCGCCAATATAGCGGCGAGAGGCGGCAATTGTTGTGCCTTCAACGCCAGAATCAGCAGGTCAGCCCTTGCATCGGGGAGCGTTTCCACAAGTTCGGGGTACAGCCTGTAAACCCCGAATTCATCGCGAAGCCGCAAGCCATTGGCACGCAACGCGGCAAGCGTTGCGCCACGGGCGACAAGCGTCACATGCACGTTGTGGCGTAGCAGCGTGGCAGCCAGGGCGCACCCTACGGCACCTGCACCAATGATGAGCACGCGCTTGGTTCGCGCCGCTTCGATCCCAAAGCTTTTATCCCCTGTGAGCATGTTGACCGCCTATTTCGTGGCCATTTATTAATACGAAGAATCATTTGAATATTCAATTAAATATTTAGCAAAATTTTTGGGTTTTTCTTGGGTAAATTTTCATCAAAAGATGAATTAACCAGCTTTGCTTCCCGCGGCACTTCTCCCCTTTTACGGGAACGGCTAAGCCGGGTATAAGGCCCTCAAGGTCGGGAGACGCCGGCCAAGCATCTTCATTTCGCGTCCTGCCAAGGACGTTTCATCATAAGGGCGCCAAGATGACGCGTACACCCGCCTCGCGGCGGCCAAGCCAGCCGACCGATCCGGATTTCGATCCGTCGAACTGGCCATTCTATCAGGCTTCGCGTCTCGTCGGCTTATATAATCTGCGGCTTGATTCAGTTCTGAAGCCGATCGGCATGGATGTCCCACGCTGGCGGGTGCTAATGGTGCTCTCCCGCGTCGAATCGGCAACGGTTACCAAGCTGGCGGATGAAGCCGTCTCGCGCGTACCGACCATGACCAAGATCATCCAGCGGATGGCGGCACAGGAACTCGTTGTCACCCGTCCCTCCACCGAGGATGCGCGTGTAACAGAAGTACTGATCACCTCTTCCGGGCGGGATGTGCTGGAACGTGTGCGGCTAAAAGTGGGGTTTATCTCCGACCAGGCATTTTACGGGCTCAGCAGCAAGGAACTCGACAGCTTCACCCGGCTCGCGGCGAAGATTTATCATAACTTAGTCTAATTCCACTCAGCGTCTCTTGGTCTTGCTGACGTCACACCTGGAGCCACCAGCTTTATTTCATCGCCGACAGCCCCAGGGCAGAGCAATGTCAGGCGGGTTCGGTTTCGCATGCCACCTTGTGAACAGCGCCCAGAATCATCGCGGCGGCCTTCTCACCGATCATGATGCAAGGAGCATTGGTATTGCCAGAGGTGACATCGGGCATGATCGAGGCATCGGCGACGCGCAGCCCCTTAAGACCATGAACCCGCAATTGCGGGTCAACCACCGCCATCTCATCAACGCCCATCTTACAAGTGCCGCATTGATGGTGATAAGACACCACGGCTCCACGCGCATAGGCCTCCAACTCCGCATCGCTCCGCACGGCCGGGCCAGGATAGATCTCGCGTTCGATCCAGTCCCGCAAAGCGGGCTGGGCAGCGATCTCGCGTAACCGTTTCATGCAGATTACCAGAGCGTCGACATCATATTTCGTGGCCAGCACGTTCGGGTCGAGTTCGATCGGTGCGTCCGGGTCAGCGGATGTGAGACGGATCTGCCCCCGGCTGGTCGGGCGGATACCTCCGGCATTCAAGGTGAAGGCATTCGGTGTCACCGGCTTCAGCTCAGGCGTATAATAAGGGGCGAACAGGAATAATGGCTGCAAGTCCGGTTCCGCCAGTTCCTCATCACTCTTCATGAAAAGGTGCGAGTGCAGCGGCGTCCAACCGGTATGTTCCGGAGCGGGAATTGGTTTCCTCGCCTCATAGATCATCGGCAGCAATGTATGGTCATGCAGATTTTCACCCACGCCGGGTAGATCGTGCTTCACCGCAATGCCAAGACGTTCCAACGCCGCGCGTGGACCAATGCCTGAGAGCATCAGCATGCGCGGGCTCTCGATCGCCCCACCGCTGAGCACCACCTCACGATTTGCCGCGATGCTGTGCAGTACGCCCTCATGCATGAACGTGACACCGCTTGCCGCTCCGTTTTCGATATCCACCCGCTGTACCCGCGCACCCGTAAGCACGGTAAGGTTCGGGCGTGCCATGGCCGGACGCAGGAAGGCAACAGCGCTGGATTGGCGACGGCCATTCAATGTGTTGAGCTGACAGAGCCCCGCGCCCATCTGGCTGTCGCCGTTATTGCAATCATCGTTGAAAGCGTGCCCAGCTTGCACCGCGGCTTCGACAACGGCCGCGTTGACCGGGTGGGGGTTGATGTCCTTGGTGACCCGCAGCGGGCCACCCGTGGCATGCATTTCGTTCGCGCCGCCCTCATGATCTTCGGATTTTTTGAAGAAGGGCAATACATCCTTCCACCCCCACCCCTCATTGCCAAGAGCCTCCCAGCGGTCGTAATCCGCCGGGTTGCCCCGCACATAAATCATGCCATTGAGGGAGGAGGAACCGCCTAATGTTTTACCGCGCGGCCAAAAGAGACGTCGATTCTGTGCGTGTTTTTGCGGTACCGTCCAATAGGCCCAATCATAATCGCTCTCCCACAGTTCGATGACCCGCAGCGGCGTGTGGATCATGTCGGTATCGTCTGGCCTGCCAGCCTCCAGCAGCAGCACGGAGACAGACGGCTGCTCGGAAAGGCGGGCGGCAATAACGCAACCCGCGGAACCGGCGCCGCAGATGATATAGTCATAGCTTGGGGCGAGTGTTGTGCTGCTCATTCTTCCAGTCTCCTGCTCAGGCCATGATGACTTGCATTTCGGTGTTTTCCAGCAGCCCAGCCTGGCCAAATTCCACGCCAAGGCCGGACATTTTATGCCCACCGAAGGGGGCATGGGGCTGCACCATGCCGTGCTTGTTCAGCCAAACCGTGCCACATTCCAGACGGCTGGCGACGGCACGGGCAGCGGCAAGATTGGGCGACCAGACGGAGCCGCCAAGCCCAAAGGGGCTCGCATTGGCGGCCTGCACGGCCTCGTCCAGATCGTCATAGCGGATGACCGGCAGAATTGGGCCAAACTGCTCCTCATCCACCAGCGCATCGCCATTCTTCAACCCCGCCACCAGCGTGGCGGGGAAGAACAGCCCCTCGCTTGGCTCCCCGCCGGTTATGAAACTGCCTTTGCCCTTGGCGGCCTCCGCCAGGCGGCAGACAATATCGAATTGCGATTTGTTGCTGAGCGGCCCCAGGATACTGTCTTCCTCAAGGCCATTGCCCATCTTCATCCGCGCCACCACGCCACCCAGTTCTTCACAGACGCTCTCATGGAGTTTGGCTGGCACATAAAGGCGCTTCAGAGCGGCACAGGTTTGCCCGGTATTGATGAAGGCGGACCAGAACAGCCCCTCGGCAATCTCGGCTGGATTACAGTCTGGCAGCAGGATGGCGGCGTCATTGCCTCCCAGCTCCAAGGTAAGACGCTTGAGGGTTTCCGCGCCGCCACGCATGACCTTTTGACCGGTGGCGGTTGAACCCGTGAAGACAATACGCTTGATGCCCGGATGCATCGCCATGCGGGCGCCTATGCCACCATCCTTATCGGTGCCGCTGAGCATGTTGAGCACGCCGGGTGGCAGGTGGCGGCTGAACAACTCGGCCATGCGCAGACAAGCCAGAGGCGTGCCCGGCGCGGGTTTGGCCACCACCGTGTTGCCCGCGCGCAAAGCCGGAAGAATATGCCACATCGTGATTAGCAGCGGCCAGTTCCAGGGCGTGATGGAACCAACCACGCCGAGCGGCTTGCGCAGCAGTTCAATTTTACCGGTGGCGTCATCTTGCAGCGTTTCGCGCGGCACCGTCAGCCCGGCCGTGTAGCGGGCCCAACCGATGGCGCCTTGGAGTTCGAAGCGCGAGCCAATACCGTTGAGGGGTTTACCCTGTTCCTGCGTGATCAGACGCGCCAATTCTTCGGCATGCTCGGCCAATGTGTCGGCAAAGGCGTTGCAGGCGGCGGCACGAACTTCATCGGGGGCCGCGGCCCAACCCGGAAAGGCACGGCTGGCGGCAGCCACGGCAGCGTCCAGATCCGCTGACGTTGCTTCCGGCGCCGAACCGACCACCCCGCCCGTGGCGGGGTTGCACACCTCGTAGCGTGCAACGCCAGGGCGCAACGCACCATCGATTAACAATCCGGCCTCGACGGCTGTTGGTGGCGCCGGTTCCAAAATCTGTTGCGCTTGCACGATGCCATCTCCTGAAACTGATTGAAGCTGAGGTCAGGCTAGAGCAAGCTGGCGCCGCCTTTCTTGGACCAGAGCGACAGGGAGATTGGCTTGGTGCGTCATTGCACCGCCCAGGCGGGAAGCGCAGACCTTACACCGATGCGCCGGGGGGAATGCCGAAACGCTCCCGGAAGGCCCGGTAAAAATAAGATAGATCGTTGAAGCCATGAGCAAAGGCGATGTCGCTCACGGAGCGCTCGCCACGCCTGGCCAAGGCAAGACGGCTCTGCTCCAAGCGAACCTGCTGAATATGCGCGCGCGGTGTGGAGCCGATATCGGCGAACAGACGCTGCAACCGCCGCAGCGGAATATTGAGTTGCTCGGCCAGCAGCCTCGGACCAAATTCCGGGTCAGCGTAGGACCGGTCGATCAGCCGCAAGGAACGTGCGAGCAAATCTTCACCCTGGGAGGAAGACGTGCCGCTTACCTCCGCCAGACAGACTCCCATGATATTGAGCAGCGCATCGGCCAGCACCTTGGCCCCGGCCGCCTCAAGACCTCCCTGGCTGAGGCGGCGCAGCAAGGTTTGCACGATGCCCGCGAGATCATGCTCGCGCCGGAACAGTAACCCGCCCCTGGCTTGGCCGCCAAAGCGGGCCTGTATCTGGTCGCGGGGGATATGCACGGAGAGCTGTTCGCAATAGCCGGTGGAGAAATCGAACGTACTGGGCTGACTACTATCCAACAGCAAGAGATCTCCCCGGCGCAGCCGCGCGCTGCATCCGGCTTGGGCCATTTGCGCCTGGCCCTGGATGCCCAGCACCAGCACGAAATGGTCGATGTCATCACGTTTGATGCTCAGCCTGTCGCGGCGGGCCAGAGGCGCGTCCAGCCCGACACGGGCAAATTCCAGCCCGCCATGGTGAAACAACCCGGCACAGGCACGCAACCGCCCATCCGCCGCGCGAGGCGTGACAGAATAACTCCCGCAAACTCCACGTAATGCCGTCCGGAAAGCCTCGATATGAGAGAAGCGGACGGGCTGAAAAGTTTCGATGCTCATGGCCCTCACAACGGTTGCAGCCAACAAAACAAGCAGAAAGACAAGGTCAATTCAGGTTGATGCCCAAAATACCACATAATGAATGAAATTTCACCTTATTTTTCGTGGTAATAATTAATTGAAATTACAACAGCATAAATTTTGGGCTTAACTTCACGGTCGACCGCATCGCCAACCCGCCCAGGCTTTTCACGGCGAATGGGCGCTAGCCGGTTAATTTTATGGCGGGGTAACAGCGAACAGCTTGATATATCGACCGTTTGCGACATTGCCGCTCTTGATTTTCATCCCATCGCGTCGCGCTCATCCGCAGCGGCGCGAAACAGCTCAAAGATTAATTCCGGGGGAAAATCACCGATGCCTAAACAAGGCCTTTGGTGGAGCTAAGCGGAATCGAACCGCTGACCTTCTGCATGCCATGCAGACGCTCTACCAATTGAGCTATAGCCCCGTGCCATTCGGTGGAGGGGCGTATAGACCGGCCCACGCCACGGATGCAAGAGGGCTTGGCAAGAAAAACTCATCCACTTCATACGCGCGGTTCCGCGCCGCTTCGCCTTCCCCCCGTCCGCAAAAAAGGCTAACCCCCCGATAATGGTCAAAGTCCGCTTCGCCCCCAGCCCCACCGGTTATCTGCATGTCGGCAATGCCCGCGCCGCCCTGGTGAATTTCCTGTTTGCCCGGCACGAGGGCGGGCAGCTCCTGCTCCGCCTGGACGACACGGACACAGCGCGCGGCCGCCCAGAATACGAACAAGGCATTTACGACGACCTGCGCTGGCTAGGCATTGAATGGGACGAGCAGGCCCGCCAATCCGACCGCCTCGCCCGTTACGAGGAAGTCGCCGAGGCGCTGAAAAAGACCGGGCGGCTTTATCCCTGTTTTGAGAATGAGGATGAGCTGGCCGCCAAGCGCGCCGCCCTCATCCGCCGCAAGCTGCCCCCGGTCTATGACCGCGCGGCCCTGGCCATGACCGCCGAACAGCGCGCCGCCGCCGAAGCCAACGGCAAGACGCCCTATTGGCGCTTCAAGCTGTCGGACGAGGCGGTGAGCTGGAACGATCTTGTGCTGGGCGGGCGCAACATCAAGCTGGCCACCGTGTCGGACCCGGTGCTGATCCGCGCGGACGGCACACCGCTTTACACTTTCACCTCGGTGGTGGACGACGCCGATATGGGCATCACCCATATTATAAGGGGTGAGGATCATGTCTCGAACACGGCGGTGCAGATCGACCTGTTCCGGGCGGTTGCCCGCGCGCCCGTGCCACGTTTCGCGCATCTGCCGCTCATCTCCGGTGGAGACGGGGAGAAACTCTCCAAGCGTATCGGCTCCATCTCCTTGAAATCGCTGCGCAAGGATGGGATCGAACCCGCCGCGATCACCGCCTATCTGGCGCGGCTGGGCACCAGCAAGGATACCGCCCCCCTGCCTCTGTCGGAACTGGCCGCGCAATTCTCCCTAAGCGATTTTTCCCGCTCCCCCCCGCGTTTCGACGCCGCCCAGCTGCTCGGGCTGAACCGCAAGCTCCTGCACCACATGCCCTATGAGGCCGTGCGCGACCGGCTTCCCGAAGGGGCAGGCCCGGATTTCTGGGAGAGCGTGCGCGGCAATCTGGACCTGTTGAGCGAGGCGCGGCGCTGGTGGGCGGTGGCGCGCGGTGAAATCACAACACCCGCCCTGCCCGGGGCGGCCCTGCCCGTGATCGAGGCCGCGCTGGCTTCCCTGCCTGCGGAGATGACGCCGCAAAGCTGGAAAGGCTGGACCGCCGCCATCGCCACCGCCACCGGCGCCAAGGGCAAGGAGCTCTACCAGCCCTTGCGTCTGGCTCTCACCGGTGAGGAGCACGGGCCGGAGATGGCCCCCCTGCTCAGCCTGATGGGCAGCGCGCGCGCGGCCCGGCGCCTGAGCGCCTGCGTTGCCGCCAGCGCCCACCCCGGCTAAGACAAACCCGGCAAAGAGGAAAAAAGCCGCGTGGTCGATATTCTAGACGAGATTGCAGAAGATATTCGCCATGAGCGGGCGCTGAAGCTCGCCAAGCGCTATGGCGGTTTGCTGGTGCTGGTCCTCATCCTGATTCTGGCCGGTGTGGCCGGGCAGGAATATTGGCAGGCGCACAAAACCAAACAGGCCGAGGCCGCCGCCACGCGTTATCTGGCGCTGACCCAGCAGGTGGACGAGCCAAACGGCGACATAACCCCCGCCCAGGCCGAAACCACCGCCAAGACATTGATAACCTTCTCCGACACGGCCCCGGAGACCTATAAGACCCTCGCCCGGCTACGAGCCGCGGCACTTTACGCGAATGCGGGGGAGACTTCGAAGGCCGCGGCACTCTGGACGCGAATCGGCGCCGACGAGGCCGCCCCCACCTTGCTGCGCGACGCCGCCAACCTGCTCTTCGCCCAGCATGAGCTGGGTATCGCCAAGGATTCCGACATTCTGGCCCGGCTGCAGCCCATGGTACAGGCACGCAACTCTTATCACGGCCTGGCGCGTGAGATGCAGGCCATGGCCTACCTGAACGAAGGCAACACGGCGATGGCCAAATCCTTCTTCACCCAGGTGCAGGACGACCCCAGCGCCCCCCAAGGCGCGCGCAACCGCGCCCAGGCCATGCTCGCCAAGCTAAACGGATGAAAGAGCCCATGATTCGCCGCCGCACCGCGACCCTCGGCCTGTTCGGCCTGCTCGCCTCCTGCTCAACCCCGAAAAAACCCATTCCCGGCCTGCAAGTGCCCGTTCTGCCGGACCAGACGGGCATGGATCTGTCCCCTAACGCCCCCACCGTTGCCTTGCCCACCGCCACGCCACTCAGCGCCTGGCGGCAAACATTGGCCAACCCGGCCCATGCCCCCGGCAACGTGGCTGGACCGCTCGGCTTCAAGCCGCGCTGGCACACGGGCATCGGCAGCGCGGGCGGCTACCGCCAGCCCCTGGCGGCCAGCCCGCTGGTCTCTGGCGGACATGTCTTCACCATGGATGCCGACGCGCATATACGCGCCCTGTCCCTCGCGGACGGCACCACGCTCTGGCGCACGGACACACGCCCCAAGCACGCCTCCAACCAGAATATCGGCGGCGGCATCGCCTTCGAGGCCGGCAAGATCTATGCGAGCACCGGCTATGGCGAGGCATTGGCGCTGGATGCGGATTCCGGCAAGATCCTTTGGCGCCAGCCGCTTGATTTCGCGGCGCGCTCCGCCCCTCTGGTGGCGAATGGGCTGGTGGCCATCGTCTGCCAGAACGACCTGTTGCTGACCTTCGACATGCAATCCGGCACCCCGGGCTGGCGTTTCACCGGCGCCGTGGGCACGCCGCCCATGACCGCCGCCAGCGTTACCGGTGCCCCCGCCTTCGCCGACGGCATTCTCGTGGCGGGGTTTTCCACCGGCCTGCTCGCCGCCATCGACAGCATGTCCGGCACCCCGGTCTGGGAGCAAAGCCTGGCGGCCGGCTTCGGCCAGGCCAGCTCGCTCGACCTTTCAGACGTGGTGGCCGCCCCGGTCATCGCCAGCGGCGTGGTCTATGGCATCAATATCGGCGGCGCCTTCATGGCTGTCGATTTACATTCCGGCGCCAAGGTCTGGACCCATCAGGCCACCGGCTCACAGCCTCCCGCCGCCTCCGGCGGTTTCCTGTTCCTGCTGGATGCCAGCCAGACCCTGTTCGCCGTGCATGCCGATGACGGGCTGGTCAGCTGGGCCACCCAACTGCCCGCCTTCAAGAACGAGAAAAAGAAGCGCAACCCCATCATATGGTCGGGCCCGGCTCTGGTGAATGGCAACCTGATCGTGACCAGCGACCATGGCGAGGCCGCCCTGGTGAATGCCGTCTCCGGCAAGCTGACCCAAACCCTGAAACTGGGCGCTCCCGCCGACATGCCCCCCATCGCGGCCGGTGGCGTGCTGCTGCAGCTCACGCGCGATGCGCGCCTGACAGCCTATGGCTGAGCTGCCGCGAATCGTCATCGCCGGCCGGCCGAATGTCGGCAAATCCACCTTGTTCAACCGGCTCGTCGGCAGCCGCTTGGCGCTGGTGGCGGACACGCCGGGCGTCACGCGCGACCGCAAGGAAGCCGTGTGCGAACTGGGCGGACGTAAAATGCTGGTGGTGGACACGGCCGGTCTGGAGGAAGCGGCACCCGACACGCTGCCCGGGCGCATGCGCGCCTCCACCGCCACCGCCGTGGACCAGGCGGATCTGGTGCTGTTCGTATTCGACGCGAAATCCGGTCTGATCCCGGAGGATCGGCATTTCGGCACCTGGCTGCGCCGGAAGGACCGGCAAGTTCTGGTGGTGGCCAACAAGGCCGAAGGACGCGGCGGCATCGCCAACGCCATGGAAGCTTATGAGCTGGGATTTGGCGAACCCGTGGCGATCTCCGCCGAGCATAATGAGGGCGTGTACGATCTGATGAACGAGATCGTCAGCCGCCTGCCCGATGAGGAAACACTGACC
The DNA here is from genome assembly GCF_050253495.1 of Acidocella sp. NCBI lineage: Bacteria > Pseudomonadati > Pseudomonadota > Alphaproteobacteria > Acetobacterales > Acidocellaceae > Acidocella > Acidocella sp. The sequence goes on along the minus strand of NZ_JBFWIX010000009.1, from coordinate 69,201 downwards.
GAGGACGAGGAGAACAAGCCACTTCACCTTGCCATCGTCGGCCGTCCAAACGCGGGCAAATCCACCCTGCTGAATTATCTGCTCGGCGAGCAGCGCATGATCACCGGTCCCGAGCCAGGCCTGACGCGCGATGCCGTTTCCGCCGATTTCGAAGGGCCGGATGGCAGACTCTACCGCGTGGTGGACACGGCGGGCCTGCGCAAGCGCGCCAAGGTGGATATAGGGCTGGAGAAAATGTCCACCTCCTCCTCGATTGAGGCACTGAAACGCGCCGAGATGGCGGTGCTGGCCATCGACGCCATCCAGGGCGTGCAGGAGCAGGATCTGCAAATCGCCCGCCTGATCGAGCGGGAAGGTCGCGCCTGCGTGATCGCGCTGACCAAATGGGACGCGGTGGAAGACCGGCCGGACGCCAAGAAAGCCGCCCTGGACCGCATCTCCATTTCACTCAGCCAGATGAAGGGCATCACCTTGGTGCCACTCTCGGCGGAGACAGGCGAAGGGGTGAAAAAACTCTTCCCCGCCATCCGCGACACATATGAGAAATGGAATCTGCGCATCCCCACCAGCCAGCTCAATCGCTGGTTCGAGGCAGCGCTTGAGCGTTTCCCACCCCCGCTGGTGGATGGGCGCCGCCTGAAGCTGCGCTATATCACGCAAATCAAGGCCCGCCCGCCAACCTTCGCCTTGTTCGGCACCCGCGCCGAGCAGGTGCCAGAAACCTACCAGCGCTATCTGGTGAATAGCCTGCGCGAAGTGTTCGAGATGCCAGGCGTGCCGATCCGCATTTATCTGCGCGGCACGGACAACCCGTTCAAGGACCGGGACTAAGCGCTCCCCTCAATCCTCATGGATATTTCATGGAGATGTGTCCGCGACACGCTCTAAATATACCGTTCCAAAAATATACCGTTCTAATGCCCCTGAAGCACGGGCACCCGACGGAAGCGTGGCTCAGCCTCTTCCGCCAGCTTGAACTTCGCCAGCAGAATATCCAAGGCTTCGGCGTCGTCATTCAGCGCGTGGCTGGCGGCGGCGGCCTGCTCCACCAGCCGCGCATTTTTGCCGCGCACCTCGTTCATCTGCATCAGGGCCTTATCCATATCGGAAAGCCCAGCCGTTTGCTGACGCGCCGATTCAGCGATGACGCCGATCATCTGGTTCAACTGCTCGACATGGCTGACGATCCGCGTCAACGCCGCCCCCGCCTCGCCCACCAACCTCACGCCGGCTTCCACCTGCGTGCCGGAGGTGGAGACCAATGCCTTGATCTCCTTTGCGGCATCGGCGGAGCGCTGGGCCAGGGCCCGCACCTCGGTGGCGACAACGGCGAAGCCGCGCCCGGCATCGCCCGCGCGGGCGGCCTCCACCCCAGCATTCAGCGCCAGCAGATTGGTCTGAAAAGCAATCTCGTCGATCACCCCGATGATGTTGCCGATCTGCCGGGACGATGCCTCGATTTCCCCCATGGCGTTCACCGCCTCGCGCACCACGCCACCTGACTGCTCGGCCTCCTTGCGCGCGCTGGTGACCACCCGTCTGGCCTCGCTGGTCCCGTCCGCGGCCTTGCTGGCGGTATCGGTCAACAGGCCCAACGCTTCCGAGGTCCGGTGCAAGGCATTCTCGGTCTGGGCCGTGCCCTGCGCCAAATCGTCGGCGGCATGCGCCATCTCTCGCGCACTGCCCCGCACGCTGCCGCCATTGCCGCGCACCGCCTGCATGGTCTCGGTCAATCCGGCCAGGGCCGCGTTGAAATTCCGGCGCAACACGTCGTATTCACCAGGAAAAGGCGATGTCAGCCGGTTTTGCAAATCCCCGTGCGCCAGCGCCTCCAGCCCTTGCCCAAGCGCTTCCATCACGCTGTGCTGTTGGCTGGCCACCGTCTCCCGCTCGGAGGCGATCAGCGCCTCCGCCTCCTTCATGGCGGTCAGATCCTGCAATGTCTCGACCACGAAGCGCGTTTCACCATCCGGACCGCGCACCGGCCCCGCGTCTATGCGTAGATAGCGCCTCTTGCCCAGCGGCAGATCGCACCAATTCTGCGCCAGCATCCGCCCATCCTCGGCTAGCTTGTCGGAATGGGCGGCATAAAGCGCGCCCGCCTTGTCCTGCGCGCCCTTCAGAACGAGATCCGCCAGGCAAGGCCGCTCCTGCGGGTAAAAACCACGCCAATGTTCCCGGGTACCCAGCACCTCCCGCGCGGCAAGCCCGGTCAGCCCGGCGCATGCTTCGTTCCAGAAGACCACAATGCCTTCCTCATTCAGCATGAACATGGGCACGACCATGTGATGCAGCATGGCCTCGAACGGTAAAACCCGCTTCTGCGCCACTTGGCCACGCTTACCCCAAAATTTCATAGGCCCGGCTCCGTTTCCGACACGCCTCATTCAAGCCGGAAAGATTTAACGAAAGCTGAGCAAATCCCGGCGGCGGGTCAGAAAACCGGATCGCCCGAGACGATCCGGCCCTGGGGCCGCGCGGGCCCAGCGGCTTTCAGGGGCTGGTGCCATAGGTGCCGGTGCTGGAATGGCCGGTGCTGTTGCCGTTCGGGCCGGAATAGGTCACCGAGCGATCATAGCTCCCATCGTTGTAAGTCGTGGTAGCTTGGCGTGAAACCTCATTGCCATTGGGGCCGGACACCGTGCCTTCGTGATTGACGTAGCCCTGGCCATATTGCGTGCTGCCCTGGCTGGTCACGGCGCGGCCATTCGGGCCGGTGACACTGCCTTGATGATTGGCATAACCCTGGCCGAAGCTGGTGCTGCCCTCGCGCTGATAGACCCGGCCATTCGCCCCGGTGACGGTGCTGCTGGAATGAAACTCCCGCGCGGCGGCGGAACCGGCGGTGAGCAGCAGCGTGGCGGCCAGCAGGTAATGACGCATGAATTATCTCCTTCATAAGCTGATGCCCCCTCTACGAAGCCCCGCCCGAACCCACTCGCGCGTTACGGAAGTTTCACGGACCGACCCCGCGCGCGGCGCGGCGCGCCTGCTTGTCGCCCAACGCGGCCATGCCCCGCCGCCCCTGCGGCGAGACAGCCCCCGCCCCCCGCAGCAAGGGGGCTTCGAAACTCGCCAGAAACGCGTCCGTGGCCAGCCGCCAGCTCGTCAGGGCTGTTTGCAGCGCCGCCGGGTCGAACGGTTCGGCGCGCAGGGCCGTGTCCACCGCCAGATGGGCGGCGCGCATTCTGGCCTGGGCGGCGCGCGCCTCCGGCCGCGCCTGCAGAAAAGCCTGGCGCATGATCCGCTTGTCCTGCCCGTGCAAGGGGCGGATCATCGCGCCTTCCACCAGCCCCACGGCCCCATGGCGCAACCGCCAAGCCACCGTGCCGCCAAAGCCGAGCAACAGGAGATTCAACAGTAAAGACCCCGCCAGCAGCCAGCGCATCCCGCTTCGCATCGTCCCTCCTAACCCAGCAGCAGGCTGATCATGGCGAATTTCACGCTCGCCCCCTGCACCACCGCCTGCCCCGCGGCGATGCCCGCCACCAGAGCGCAGGCTCCCAACCCGGCGAACCAGCCGGCCTGGCGCGGCGTGGCAAGATAAAGCAGCCAGCGCTGGGCCGGTTTCGCATCCAGCCGGGCCTCCAATGCCGCCAGCAAGACGGCCTGACGGCGCGGGTCCAGTTCCGGGGCATATTCATCGAGCCGTGCCCGCAAGGCCTCATCCTTCATTCCGCCTCTCCCTCATCCAGCAAAAGCCGCCGTAAAGCTCCCAGCCCGCGATAAAGCAGCCCCTCCAGCGCCTTTGGCGTCATACCCAGGCTCTGCGCCGCCTGCACGCCGGACAACCCCTCATAATGAACCAGCACCACCGCGGCGCGCTGGCGGTCTGGCAGAGTTTGCAACGCCACCTCGATGCGCGCCATGCGGGCGGCACGGCCCAGCGCCTCTTCCGGGTTGGGCGTCGTGGAGGGAATGGCATCATCCAGCCCCACCGCAACGCCCGCGCGCTGGCGCATGCGCAGCCGGTCCAACGCCAGGTTGGCGGTGATGCGCGTCAGCCAGGCATCGAAGGGCGCACGCCTGGGATCGAACGACCCAGCATGGCGCCAGAGCCGCAGCATCGCCTCCTGCGCCACCTCTTCGGCCTCGGCCTGGTTGCCCAGCATGCGCATGGCCAGCCTCCAGGCGCGAGGTAACGCATAACGCATGACGGCGCTGAAGGCGGCCCGGTCGCCCGCCGCCGCATCCTGCATCAAATCCGGAATACCGGGCTCCGTCATGCCCCGCGCGCCACCATCGATAACCCCCTACGCCGGCATGGCGAAAATCCCTCGCGGCATTTCTCCAGCGGGCGGGTTCAGCCGTCTTTCAGCATCTCCAGCTCCAGCCACCTCTCCTCGGCCTTTTCCAGCCTGGCATGCAGTTCCGCCAAGGCCGCCGTGGCCGCCGCGAATTGTTTCGGGTCCTTCGTATAAAGATCCGGTGCGGCGAGGCGCTCTTCCAACCCGGCCATCTGCGTCTGCATCCTGGCGATGTCGCCGGTGAGCTGTTTCAGCTCATGTTGTTCCTTGAAGGAGATTTTTGGCCGCGCCGCGGCGGCGGGCGCCTGGGCAGGCTTCGGCGCGGGTTTTTTCTCGGTTTTTTCGGCCTTCGCCGCTTCCACGCCCGCCCCGCGCTGGGCCAGCATGTCCGCATAGCCGCCGGCATATTCCACCCAGCGCCCCCGCCCTTCGGACATCAACACCGAAGTGCAGACACGGTCCAGAAAATCACGGTCATGGCTGACCACAACCACCGTGCCTGGATAATCGCCCAACATCTCCTGCAACAGATCCAACGTTTCAAGGTCGAGATCGTTGGTCGGTTCATCCAGCACCAGCAGGTTGGAAGGCTTGGTCAGCGCCAAGGCCAGCAGCAGCCGCCCGCGCTCCCCGCCCGAGAGCGTACCCACCGGCGTGCGCGCCTGCTCCGGCTTGAACAGGAAGTCCTTCATATAGCCGATCACATGCCGCGCCTGGCCTCCCACCACCACCTGGTCGCTAGTGCCGCCCGTGAGCGTATCCGCCAGCGAGGCCGTGGGGTTCAAATCCGCCCGCTGCTGGTCCAGCGTCACCACATCCAGGGCCGAGCCCAGCCTCACCGCACCGCAATCAGGCGCCAACTGCCCCAGGATCAGCTTCAACAAGGTGGATTTACCCGCCCCGTTCGGGCCGACAATGCCCAGCCTGTCCCCGCGCAGCACGCGAAAGGTGAGGTTATCCACCACCCGCTTCTCACCGAAGCTCTTGGAAATGCCGTCCGCATCCACCACGATCTTGCCGGAAGTCGCGGCATCCAGGCTGGCCAACTTCGCCAGCCCCAGCTTATGGGTGAAGTTGCGCCGCTCGGCGCGCAGGCTCTGCAACCCGGCCAGGCGTTTCACATTGCGCTTGCGCCGCGCCGTCACGCCGTAGCGCAGCCAATCCTCCTCGCGGGCGATCTTGCGGCCCAGCTTGTGGAATTCCTGCTCCTCCTGCTCCAGCACCTCATCGCGCCAGGCTTCGAAATGCGCGAAGCTCCTGTCCAGCCGCTTGGTCTGCCCCCGGTCCAGCCAGACCATCGCGCGGGACAGATTTTCCAGAAACCGCCGGTCATGGGAGATCAGCACCAATCCGCAAGAGAGCGATTTCAGCTCGCCCTCCAGCCATTCGATGGCGGGCAGGTCGAGATGGTTGGTCGGCTCGTCCAGCAACAGCAAATCCGGCTCGGGTGCCAGCGTTCGGGCCAGCGCGGCGCGGCGCGCCTCACCGCCCGAGAGATGGCCAGGCTTTTCATCGCCGGACAGCCCCAGCTCGCCCAGCAGATAGCGGGCGCGATATTCATCGTCATTCGGCCCCAGCCCGGCCAACACATAGGCCATCACATTGGCGAAGGCGGAGAGGTCCGGTTCCTGCGGCAGATAGCGCATGGTCGCCCCCGGCTGGAAAAACCTGGTGCCGGAATCGAAGGGGATCTCACCGGAAGCAATTTTCAGCAAGGTGGACTTGCCCGAGCCATTACGGCCCACGAGACAGACGCGCTCCCCCGCGCCGAGGGACAGCGTCGCGCGCTCCAGAAGCGGCGCGGCGCCGAGTGTCACGGAAATATCGGTCAAAAGCAGAAGGGGCGGCGCCATGCGGGCTGTTTGGCCCAAGCGCCGTCCCGGTTCAAGCCATCCGACTCATTGCGGCAGGGGCTGCGCCCGGCCGGAGGTGGTATAGCTGGAAGATGGCGCCACGGGTGCCACGGGCGCCACGGCGGTCGGCTGTTGCGAGGCCGGCGGCGGCGCGCAACCATCCTGTGCCGCACCATCCTGTGCCGCATCCGCCGCGGGGGTGGCATTCACCGCGCCGCCATGCTTGTCCTGATAATGCCGCCCGGCCTCGAACCCCCGGTCATAGGAAATCCGCTCGGCCTTTTTCAGGTCGGACGCCGTGATCACGGGCCCCAGCGCGACCGGCTGCCGGGGCGCCTGGAAGGACGGCGCGGCACAACCCGCCAGCGCGATCATCGAACATAACAGCACCGTGGCACGGAGAGAACGGAAAGCAGGCATCATTGCCCCCTGCATAGCCCAGCTCCATCCGCGCGTCACGCGGGCGGCTTTTCCCGTCCAGCGGAAACGGGCAAGCTGGCACATGTGAAAACATTGCTCATCGTTTGGCACAGCCTGACCGGCGGCACGGCGCAAATGGCCGAGGCCGCCGCCCACGCCGGCGGAACACAGGAGGATGTGCAAATCCGGCGGCTTCGAGCCCCAGCGGCGGGGCCTGAGGATGTTCTGGCGGCGGACGGCTATCTCTTCGCCACACCGGAAAACCTCGCCGCCATGGCGGGACTAATGAAGGATTTCTTCGAACGCTGCTATTACCCGGCACTGGGGCGGACCGAAGGGCGCCCCTATGCCAGCCTCGTCTGCGCCGGAACGGACGGCACCGGGGCCGCGCGCCAGATCGCCCGCATCGCCACTGGCTGGCGGCTGCGTGAAATCGCCCCGCCGGTGATCATACGGACCGGCGCACAGACACCGGAAACGATATTGGCCCCGAAACATCTCGCCACGGCAGCCCTTGCCCCCTGCGCGGAACTTGGCCAGGCCATGGCGGCGGGGCTTGCCATGGGCATCTTTTAAACGCGTCCTCCCAAATTGAGGAATAGCCTGGATCACCGAGCCAAGGCCGCGCAATCCGCGCCCTTGGTAAAATCGACATAAGCCAGATTGTTTTTATAATAGAGCCAGTAATCCCGGCGTTTACGCACCAGCTGGGCAGTACAGCCCGTCAGTTCCCGCCCCACCACGGGGGACAGGTTCAGCGCATACCGCCCATCCGAAACACCGTGCAAAACCATGACGCCCCTGAACCAGATATTGGTGGAATCCGTCTCCAGATATTGCGGCACCAGGAACCAGACAAACGGGTAGGCCCGCATATAATGCAGCACGAGCGGTGAATAGCCCGAGCCAGGACCGGCGACATATTTCGCCTCTGGATGCGCCTGGAACACCCCGTACAAATCTTCCGCCAGCAATCCGGCGATTCGGTTTTCGTGGCGCCATTGCGCCGCATAGGCATTCTTGAACACCATGCCGGCAACCAGGAAATTCAGCAGAACGATTCCAACCCAGCATGTGACCACGCGGCACAGCCAGCCTCTTGCCTCTGCCCCGACATAGAGCGCCATTGCGCAGCAAAACAGGAACCACCCGAAATCGTCGAAAACCCTCGGCTGTAGAACCGGGTGCCGCAGAGCCGCCAGCGCTCCGGCAACGCAGAGCGGCGCTCCGAATCCCCAGGCGAGCAGAGACACAATCCTGGTCGGTAAAGCCGCTTCTCCCCGCACACACAGCAGAACGCCGCCCAGCCAGCCCACGCAAAGCAGCAGCAAGCATGGCGCGAAGAGCGGCTCCGCCAGCATGGCCCCGATATAGCCTGAAAACGCCCCTAGATTATGCAATAGCCCCGGCACGAGCCCGGACAAGGGCAACAGATCCTTATGCCCCCCGGCATAACCATTGACCATGGGCGTGATCGTCCATTGATAGATCAGCAACGCCAGCCCCGCCTGGGACAAGCGCAGCCCGAACAAGGCCAAAGCCGCGCCTGTATGTTTCGCAGCCCCCCGCCGCCCGCCGATCAGATCGAAAAGGGCAAGACTCAGAAAAATATTGATGGCTGTCTGATATGTTCCCAAAGCCGCGTAAAGGCTCAAAGCCCCTGTTATATAGAAGGCAACCGCCCTGGGCCTGATCAGAAACCCGGAGACCGCCAGTACGATGGACATCGCCATCGTGACCGAAACAAAATGATAGGCCAGATTTTGCAGATAGAGCGGGCTGCCCAAGGGTAACAGCGCCACAGCCCTGGGTATATGTAACCCTTGATGTTCATAGTGCCGGATCACCGCGAGCGCGGCACCCACGGTCAAAGCCGCCGCCAGAAGCTGCGGCAAAGGCGCGATATCCACCCATGGATAATGCAGGATCAGCAGAAAATAGATCAGATCCGCGAAGGGCCGCCCGTCATTCGACCAAAGATGCCCTCCAAACAGCGCCCGGCCTATATCGTCGTCATAATACCCGGCCGCCCCGAAGATCATGTATGCATATAAAAGCCCCAGCCCCAGAACCAGATAATCCTGCCTCTCAAGAACGGGCCTGACTATTTTTCCATCGAACTCAGCCAATGGCCCGCACCGCCCCCACGCGTTCCGGGTCATGGCTCAGCGTCGAACCCATGCAGCCGGCGTATCAGATAAATCGGCCGCTGTTTCGTTTCGACATAAATTCTGCCGATATATTCTCCCAGAACCCCGATGCTGATGAGCTGGATGCTGCCAAAAAACGTCACCGCCACGAAAATGGAGGCATAGCCCGGCACGGCATTGCCAAACAAGATCGTCCTGCCCACGATAAACAACGCATAGACCAGCGCCACCACCGCGCCGACCCCGCCCAGATAGGTCCATATCTTCAAGGGCGTGGTCGAAAAGCTGGTGAACCCCTCCAAGGCAAAATTCCACAGGCGCAGACCTGAAAACTTGCTCCTGCCCGCGGCGCGCGGCAGGCGGGTATAATCCAACGAAACCGTCTTGAATCCCAACCAGGCGAACAACCCCTTCATGAAACGCTGACGCTCCGGCAGGCGTTTCAGCGCCTCCACCACGGCCCGGTCCAGAAGCCGGAAATCACCGACATTCTCGGGCAGATCGATATTCGAGATATGACGGTTGAGCCGGTAGAACAGCAAGGCCGTGCCGCGTTTGAGCAAGCTGTCGGTCGAGCGGTCGGTACGGTGAGCCAGCACCACCTCCGCCCCATCGCGCCAGGCGGCAACCATGCGCGCGATCAGTTCCGGCGGATCCTGTAAATCCGCGTCGATCGGGATCACCGCATCGCCGCGCGCCGCATCCAGCCCGGCGGTCAACGCCGCCTCCTTGCCGAAATTACGCGACAGCTCGACCACCTTGAAACGCGGATCCGCCGCCGCGAGCTTCAACAGCCCCGCCAGCGTCCGGTCACGGCTGCCATCATCCACACAGACGACCTCCCATTCCGCATCGGGAATGTCTTCCAGCACGGGCAACACCGCCCCGGCGAAGACACGAACCGCTTCCTCCTCGTTATAAAACGGCACGACGAGGGAAATAAGCTGCTTCATGGACCTTCTGACATTGGCGGCGGCGATTATCGAGGGCGGAATTCCCCGCTTCAAGCATAGTTACGCGAACATATCCACGCCCTTCACTAAAACTTGCGCCGCCCCGGCTCCATCGACCAGAGAAGAACCCCAGAGAAGAGACAAGGCCTGAAACCCAGGACCGTTTGCCTGCGGTCCGGTTTTGCGGCTATTCAAAAAACAAGAATTTCCAACCAATTCCGCGGGGCGACGCAATGTTTTTCCACTGGTTGTTCATCACGGGCACTCTTGTTCTTTGCGCGGTGGCGGCCATGCCCACACGCGGCTGGCTCCATATTGGCGAAAGAATGAAAACCCAGCGGCTCCGCCGGACACAAACCCAGCTGGAGCAAGCGCTGGCGGCACAGCAACGCCCCTTCACCCCTGGGGAAAGCTTTCTCGACCGCGGCGTGGGGCTGGCCATCGACCATGCCCAGGGGCTAGTTTTTCTGGCAACACCGGACAAGGCCGGCATGCGGGCGGATATTCTCCCCGCCTCGGCCTTGGGAACACATAGCGCGCGCACCAAGCTGGATAATGGCTTTCAGGAACATTTCGTCGAAATCGGCGCGCCCGGCACCACCCGCCCGGCCTGGCGCCTGTCCTGCCCCGACACGGCATTGGCCGTCGAAGTGGATCTCGCCCTTTCTCGTCTGCAAGGCGGCCCGCGGCCAGCCTGAGCCAAACAAGGCAGGCCCAGCCTCAGCGCGTCACGCGGGGACTGTCACATTACCTGTCCGCTTTATCTTCTCCAACAAGGGCTGAATATCGGCCTCGGGCATGGGCCGGCCAAGCAGAAAACCTTGCACCTGCCCGCACCCGGCGCTGCGCAATATATTGAGCTGCGCTTGCGTCTCCACGCCTTCCGCCAGTACCGCCATGCCCAAGGCCGCGCCGAGACCGATGATCGCGCCCGTGACGATCCGCGCATCCGCGCTGCCCGCGATCGCGCGGATGAAGGATTTGTCGATCTTCAGCCGCTCAAAGGAAAATCTGTGCAGATAGCTGAGGCTGGAATAGCCCGCGCCAAAATCGTCGATGGCCAGCCCCACGCCGCAGGCCTTCAACGCCGCCAGGCTGGCATGGACCTGCGCGGTCTGCTCCAGCACCGCCCCCTCGGTCACTTCCAGCTCCAGACGGTGCGGCGCCAACCCGAGCTGCGTCAAAATCGACCCAACCTTGTCCGGCAAGGCGGGGTCGCGCAACTGCAAGGGCGAGAGATTGACCGCGACGCGCAGGTCCTCCGGCCAGTTCCGGGCGGCGCGGCAGGCCCCTTCCAGCACATATTCACCCAGGGCGGTGATCATCCCCCCCGCCTCGGCGACGGGGATAAACTCGTCCGGACCGATCAGCCCGCGCGCCGGATGCTGCCAACGGGCCAACGCCTCGAAACCGCGCAGTTCAAGGCTCCGGCAATCGAACAAAGGCTGATAAAAAATCTTGAAATCGCGGTTGCGTAAAGCCCCCTGGAACTCCTGCTCCAACTGGTGCCGGCGCAGCAGCCGGGCACTCATCTCCGCCGTGAACAGCCGCACCTGCCCGCCACCGGCACTCTGGGCTTCCCGCAACGCGATGTCGGTGGCGGTCAACAAGGCCTCGGCCCGCTCGCCGCCGCCATCGCCATGCACCACCCCGGCGGATGCGCCGATCTGCGCCGTCACCCCGTCAATGACGAACGGCTCCGACAGGCAAGAAATCAGCTCCTGGGCCAGCGCCATGCCGGTTTCCACGCGTCCGGCCTTCGCCCGCAGCACCACGAACTCACCACCGGACGGCTTGGCGAGAATATCCCCCTGCCGCAGACGCGCGGACAGGCGCCGCGCCGCCAGGCAAAACAGATTCTCCACCAATTCCCGCCCGAACAGGTCATTCACGGGTTTCAACCGGTCCAGCCCGATGCTGATCAGCAAGGGCCGGCCGTTTGAATCCACGGTCAATTTTTCCAGCTTCTCGCGCAAACCGCGCCTGTTGAGCAGACCGGTCAGGTCATCATGCCGGGCAAGATGCCAGAGCCGGCGCGCCTCAAGCTGCCGCTCCGCCAGCTTTGAGTCCGCCAGGGCGCTAACCAGCAGCGCGAATAACAGCAGCAGGCTGATTCCACCGATGGCAATGGCCAGATTGTTCTGATCCGTGAGATTGATCACCGGTATGACGCTCAACCCCGAAGCCCGCACGAGCATCAGCCCGCCCATGACGCTGAAATACAGCCCGATAATGCCAACAGCCAGGAGCAATCCGCCCAGCACCGGCGGTTTCTTGGCCGGATGCAGCATCACGCGCATCGACAAGGAAGAGAACAGAGCGCCGACTATCAGCGCGGCGATCACGAAAACCACCTTGTAATCCTGATCGCCGCAGACCGCCATGGCGGACATGCCGATGAAATGCATCAGCAAGATGGCGCCAGCCAACAGCAAACCCGCCAGCCCCCAGACAAAACGCCAATGCGCGCGCCAGACCAGCAGAGCAAAGCCAGGCACACCGCCCAGCACGGAGGCGAGGATGGAAACCACCGTCCGGCGGGCATCGTAATAAACGGGAACCCCAGGGTTGAAGGCGAGCATGACGATGAAATGCGTCACCCAGACATCCACCCCGAAACAGAGGCAGAGCCCGGCGAACCAAGCCAAACGGCGGCGCCCCCATAATAGCTGGGCCCGACGCAGCAAGACCATCACCACATAAGAGCCGGCGAAGCAAAGCACCAAAACCACCGCCAGCAGAGCCACGCTGAACCGGCTCCCCCATAGCAGCAATTCTGGCACAAAGAATCCGTCCACCTTCAGCGCCCCCGTTCGCTAACCATGCCATTAACGCCAGTTTGCAACTATGCCATTAACGCCAGTCTGCGCCCGCAAAGATTAATAATTCATTAGTTAGCATTCTAATCAACTATGCTTGCGGCCCTCCGATTCGTAAAACCACTCATCCGGGTAGGGGTACCACCACCCCTGAATGCGCGGCTTGTGGTCGATCACCACCATCTTGCTGCGCCGGAACATATCCAACCCCAATCTGGACAATTCACGCCCCAGCCCGGATTGTTTCCAGCCGCCGAAGGGCAGCGCGTCATTATCGATGAGCGGGTTGTTCACCCAGACCATCCCAGCCTCCAGCCGTTCGGCGGCCTCCATCGCCTCTTCCAGGGACGTTGTGAAAATAGAGGCGCCCAGACCAAACGCCGTGGCGTTGGCCTGCCTGATCGCCTCGTCCAGATGATCCACCTTCATCACGGCGGCGACGGGGCCGAAACATTCCTCGCTCATGATCGCCATCTCCGGCGTGCAATCGGTGAGGATGGTGGGTTCGTAGAACCAACCCACGGGTTGCGCGGGCGGAATGCACCCGCCGGTGAGGACCCCGGCCCCCTTGGCCCGCGCATCCTCCACCAGCCGGATCACCTTCTCGCGCGCCGCCTCGGACACCAACGGGCCGATCTCGGATTTCTTCAAACCGTTGCCAATGCGAAGGGCTTTTGTCTTTTCAGCGAACCGTTGCAAAAACTCATCGTACACCGGTGCCTCCACGAACAGCCGCTCGGCGGAGGTGCAAACTTGGCCCGTGAGATGAAAGGCGGCGGTCACGGCGCCAGCGGCGGCCACCTCCAACGGCGCCTGGGCGGTGACGATCAGCGGATCGGAGCCCCCGGCCTCAATCACCGCGGGTTTCATCTGCGCCGCCGCCGCCATGGCCACCGCCCGCCCCGCCGCGACGGACCCGGTAAAGGCCACGGCATGGGTCTTCGGGCTTTCGATCAAGGCCGTCGCCAGCTCCGCCCCGCCGGGCAGGCAAGCAACGAGCCCTTCCGGCAGATCCGCGAAGACCTGCATGAACGCCAGCGTGGAGAGCGTGGCCGTGAGGGCCGGCTTGACGATACAGCCATTCCCCGCCGCGAGAGAGGCCGCCACCGTCCAGCACATCAACAGCACGGGAAAGTTGAACGGCATGATATGCACGGACAATCCCAGCGGTTCATAGCGCGCGAACTGGAAACTGCCGGGCTGGGTGGTGCCCGCCACCTTGCCGGCCTCGTCGCGGGCCATTTCCGCGAAATAGCGGAACACACCGGCACAATTGGCCAACTCGCCAATGGCGTCCGGATAGGTCTTGCCCATTTCCCGGCACATCAATTCCGCGCAGCGGCGCATGTCCGTCGCCTCAATGCGGTTGGCAAGGCCGTGCAAGGCGGCGGCGCGGCTCTTGGCGTCCCGCTTCGCCCAGTGGTGCTGGGCGGCACGGGCCGCATCCAGGGCCGCCTCGCGCTCAGCCTCCGTTGTGTCCGCGACCCGTCCCGTGACAAACAAAGTCGCGGGATCGATCACATCGTGCACCGGCCCCACGGCCTCTCGCCAAGTGCCTGAAAAATAGACGGGAACGAAGGGGTCCACCATGAATAATCCTTTGCAACAACTGTACTGCACATAAAATTAGCGGTTGACGTGTTTATTTTTTTAATCGTACCGTCACGTCCGGGACAATCAACAGGGGTTGCATGCCAAGGACGATCGCGTTTTTCCCCGAGGCCGCTTTCGGCCCGGCGCTTAACTCCGTCGGCATCGCGCAGGCCGTGGCCGCGCTGGGACACCGTCCCGTTTTTCTCTCCGATCCTGGGTTCGTGTCCGTCTATGAGGGGTATGGCTTCGAAGCGCACCCCGTGAACCTCTCCGCCCCGATGCCGCCCGAGCAGATGGCGAAATTCTGGGAGGATTTCATCAACGGCCATATCCCGAATTTCCGCAAATCCCCTTACGGGCAGATCGATAATTACGTGAAGGATTGCTGGGAGGCGATCGTGGACAGCGCCAAATGGGCCCAGAAAGACCTGCCCGGGATCCTGGCGAAGCTCAATCCGGATCTGATCTGCGTCGACAATGTCATCCTCTTTCCCGCCATCAAACAGTCCGGCAAGCCCTGGGTGCGGATCATTTCCTGCTCGGAAAACGAGATCGAGGACGAGGGCATTCCCCCGCATCTCTCCGGCTGCGGAGAAAAAGACTTTGCCTGCCATGCCGCATACCGCGCGCGGTTCAATGAGGTCATCGCGCCGATCCATGCGGATTTCAACCAATTCCTGGCCTCCTGCGGGGAGGCGCCTTACCCGGTCGGGCAATTCTTTGAAGCCTCGCCCTTCATGAACCTGCTGCTTTATCCCGAATCCGTGACGTTCCAGCGCAAGCATCCGCTGGATCCGAAGCAATTCCAATATCTCGAAGGCTGCGTGCGCGACGAAAAACCCTATGAGATTCCCTCCTTCGCCCATGGCGATGACAAGCCGCTCATCTATGTGAGCTTCGGCAGCCTGGGCGCTGGCGACACCGCATTGCTCAAGCGCATCATCCAGGTGCTCGGCACCCTGCCCTACCGCGCCCTGGTGAATGTGGGCGACTATAAGGATGCTTATGACAATGTGCCGGGAAACGTGATCGTCGAAAGCTGGTTCCCGCAGCCTTCCGTCATCGCGCAGGCGGACGCGGTGATCCATCATGGCGGCAATAACAGCTTCACCGAGTGCCTGTATTTCGGCAAGCCCGCGATCATCATGCCCTATGTGTGGGATGGGCACGACAATGCCACCCGCGTGCAGGAAACCGGGCACGGATTCAAACTGCCGCGTTATGACTGGACGGACGCGCAACTGGCGGCAACATTGCAGTCCTGCGTCGGCGACCCCGCGCTGCACGCCCGGCTGGCGGCCACATCCGGCCATATGCGCGCGCATAACGGACCGGAAAAGGCGGCTCGGATACTGGACGGGCTGCTCGCATGACCAGCCCCGCCCGTCCCGCCACCACGGCCGAGGATATGTTGGCCGCCAGCGCGCCCCATATTCAGAATGCCACCGGCTTTCCCGCTCTGAAGGATTGGGGCGCACAGCCGGATGCGCTCGAAGGTCAATCGCGTTCCTCAGGCCGCCTCTTATACAAGGCCCATGAAACCGGATCGGAAAGCGGATTATGGGTTTGCACACCGGGGCGATGGCGCTTGCGCATCGAGCGCGACGAGTTCTGCCATTTCATCTCAGGCCACGCCCTCTATCGCAGCGACGAGGGTGAGGCGACCGAGATAACCCCCGGCACCGCCATCCTCTTCCCCGCGGGCTGGACCGGCGAATGCCTGGTGACGGAAACCATCCGTAACCTTTATTTCCTGACTTGAACGGAATTCAGAGCCGCATGCCCACCGCGCCTTACCTACGCGACCCTCTCGCTCAGACGGACCTGACCGACTGGGGCGTGATTCCCACCATGATCGAGGGGGAAAGCCATACCTCCGGCAAGCTGATCCATAAGGGCGCGAACGGTGAATCCGAATGCGGGCTATGGCTCTGCACGCCTGGCAAATGGCATTGCCATGTGACCCGCGATGAATTCTGCCATTTTCTGCAAGGACGGGCGACCTATGTACACGAATCCGGTGAGGTGATCGAAATCATCCCGGACACGGCCGCTTTCTTCCCCAAGGACTGGAAAGGGGTTTGCACCGTGCACGAGACTGTGAAAAAATTATACATGATACGTTGACGGCAGCCGGAAAGGGTTTCGGTGTGAAACAGACCGCGAAACAACAACGTAGGAGCTTGGTGCTTGCGGGCTGAGGCAACATGGCCCGCGCGGCGCGGCGGCCGTTCGCTCACGCCGCGCCACCATGCCGGCAACCCCAAAGGCTCACGGCCCATGACAAAAAACTCTCTTTCTCTCCCGCCCGCCCACGCCAATTTCAAGACCATCCCGACCCATCCCGTAAAAGCCGGAGCTTTCATATGAACGCCGCCCCCCTCACCCGCCATGACGTACGGCTGGAAAATGTCATCAAACAGTTCGGAGGCTGGACGGCGGTCGACAATATCTCGCTCACCGTGAAGGGCGGTGAGTTCTTTTCCCTGCTCGGTCCTTCGGGCTGCGGCAAATCCACCACCCTCTCGATGATCGGCGGCTTCGAAACCCCGACTTCCGGCGCCATCTATCTGGGCGGCGACGATGTCAGCCGGCAACCCCCTTATAAGCGCGACGTGAACACCGTGTTCCAATCCTACGCGCTGTTCCCGCATCTGGATATTTTTGAGAATGTCGCTTTCGGCTTGCGCCGCAAGGGGTTGTCGAAATCAGAGGTTGAAAAACGCGTGACGGAAATGCTGGAGCTGGTCGACCTCACCAGCTTCACCAAGCGCAAGCCCGGTCAGCTCTCCGGCGGCCAGGCGCAGCGCGTGGCCGTGGCCCGCGCGCTGGTGAACAAACCCAAGCTCCTCCTGCTCGATGAGCCGCTGGGCGCGCTCGACCTCAAGCTGCGCAAACAGATGCAGATCGAGTTGAAACGGATCCAGAGCGAGATCGGCATTACCTTCTTGTTCGTCACGCACGACCAGGAAGAAGCGATGGCGATGTCCGACCGGCTGGCGGTGATGTCCAAGGGCAAGATCGAGCAGGTGGGCACCCCGGCCGAGGTTTACGATCATCCCGCCACCGAATTCGTCGCCTCCTTCCTCGGCGCTTCCAATCTCATTCCCGGCATCGTGGCCGAAAGCGGCACCGATAGCGTGCTGGTGAAACTGGAAGACGGCGCCCTGGTGAAGCTGCCCGCCAGCGCATTGCGGGCCAAGGCCGGCGATTCCGTGAAGATCGGCGTGCGGCCTGAGAAATTTCATATTCTGTCGGCCACGGAAAACGCCGAGCCGGGCTGGAACGTGATCGAGGCCAAGACCGGCGTCTCGGTCTATCTCGGCGTCAGCCATCAATACATCATGGAAAACACGACCGGCCGGCCGCTCAGCGTCTATGCCCAGAATTCCGGCCGCGGCGAGGGAATTGCCCCTGGTGAGAGCGTGCGCCTGGCCTGGAATCCCGCGCACACCTTCGCTGTCGAATCAGATCCCGCTTAACCCAAAGGAGAACTTCATGAGCCAAGACGATCAATCGACCCAGGCTTTTTACAGGGGGCTGACACAGCCGCGCCTGACCCGCCAGACTTTCATGCGCGGCGCCGGCGCCGCCATGCTCGCGGCACTCGCACCGCAATTCGCCCATGCCGAAAAGGTGAAGGACTGGAAAGCCTGGTGGGCCAAGCAGAAGCCAACCAAGGAATTCGTGTTCGCCAACTGGCCCTATTACATCGACGTGACCAGCAACGGGAAGGACCACCCCTCCCTCGACACCTTCACCAAGGATACCGGCATCAAGGTGAAGTATATGGAGGTGATCCAGAACAACGCGCCGTTCTACGCGCAGATCGCCCCGGTGCTCAAATCCGGCGAGGCCACGGGTTACGACATGATCGTGATGACCAATGGCTGGTACCTCACCGAACTGCTGATGCAGAACTTCCTGGTGCCGCTCTGGCAGGAGAAAGTTCCCAACTTCGCCAAATATGCGAGCCCCAGCGTCAAGAATCCGCCCTACGACCCGGGCAACAAGCACACGCTGGTGTGGCAGTCCGGCCTGACCGGCATCGCCTATAACCCCAAGCTGACCAAGCGCGAGATCACCAGCTTCGACGATCTGTGGGATCCCGCCTTCGCCGGCCATATCGGCATGTTCAACGACCTGACCGAGCTTGGCAGCGCCGCCATGCTGAAGCTGGGCATCGACCCCACCACCTCCACCCCCGCCGAATGGAAGAAGGCCGCCGCCATCCTCGAGGAACAGAAAAAGAAGGGGCTGGTGCGCCAATATTACGACCAGAGCTACATCAACGCGCTCGAAAACGGCGATGTCTGGATCACGCAGGCCTGGTCCGGCGACATCTTCCAGGCCAATTCCAAGGGCTACAAGGATCTGAAATTCGTCGTCCCCAAGGAAGGCTGCATGATCTGGCACGATAATATGTGCATCCCCGTCGGCGCGAAGAACCCGCTTTCCGCGCTGGACTGGATGAATTATTATTACACCCCCGAAGCCGCCGGCGTGATCGAGGATTACATCAACTATATCTGCCCGGTTCCGGCCGCGAAGGATTATATCCTGAACGTCATCAAGGATCCGGACGTGGCCAACTCCCCGCTGGTCTTCCCCACGGACACGATGCTCTCCAAGGCGCATGAGTTCTATGCCTATAAGAGCTATGGCGAGTACCAGACATGGATCAACACCTTCAACCCGATCATCCAAGGCTAAGAGGCTAACCCATGCGGCAGCTGCGCGGAAAACTCGCACCCTACCTGCTCAGCTTGCCGAGCTGGGTATATCTTCTCGTCTTCTTCCTGATCCCCCTGGGATCGATGCTGGGCATGGCGCTGGCCGAGGGCAACCCGCTCGTCGGCTACACCATGTCCGACAATTTCTCCGAATTCAGCCAAGCGATTTCGAATTACGGAGACGCGTTCATCAGGTCGTTCTGGTACGGCACCGCCTCCACGGTCATCACGCTGTTGATGGCCTACCCGGTGGCGTACTGGATCGCCTTTTACGGCGGGCGGCATAAGAGCACGTTCCTGTTCCTCATCATGCTGCCCTTCTTCGTGTCCTTCGTCATCCGCGTGCTGGCCTGGGAATTCATCCTGTCGGATAACAGCTTCGTTCTCGGCCCCTTGAAGGAGGTCGGAATCCTGCCTGAAAACTTCCGCATTCTCTCAACCCAGTGGGCGGTGATCGGCGGGCTGGTCTATAACAGCTTCGCCTATTACGTGCTGCCGCTTTACGTGGTGCTGGAAAAGATCGACCGGCGCCTGGTACGCGCCGCGAACGACCTTTACGCCTCACCCGCCACGGCATTCCTCAAGATCATCCTGCCGCTTTCAGCGCCAGGTGTGTTCGCGGGCTTCCTGCTGGTCTTCGTCACCAATGTCGGCGACTTCGTGAATGCCGCCCTGCTCGGCGGGCCCGGCACCTACATGATCGGCAACATTATCCAGGATGCCTTCTTCCTGAACCAGAATTATCCGATGGCGGCGGCCTTGTCCTCCATCCTGATGCTGATGCTGATGCTCGCCATTCTGCTTTATTCCAAAATGTTCGGAACCGACACCATTCAGGAGTACGCGGCATGAGCGGCGCGGTCTCTCCCCCCTCTCCCATGCCCTCGGCCTATAAAAAAAGCCGGCTTGGCGAGCGGATTCTGGCCTGCTTCACCTGGGCGATGATCATCTACACCATGGTGCCCATCGCGGTGATGGTGGTGTTCAGTTTCAATTTCGCCCCCAACGGGCATGTGGCACTGAAATGGCTGCATTTCACGCTGTCCAACTACGCCCATGCCTTCGCCATCCAGGATCTCACCGCCGCCCTGGTGCACTCGCTCGAGGTGGCGATCGGCAGCGGGCTGATCTCGGTCATTCTCGGCACCCCGCTGGCCCTGGCCCTGGCCCGCCATAAATTCTGGGGCAAGACCGCCACGGATCTGGTGATCTTCGCCGATATCGCGGCCCCAGCCGTGGTGGTCGGCGCCTCGCTGCTCTCCTTGTTCCTGGCGCTCAATCTGCCGCGCGGGCTGCTGACCATCTTCATCGCGCATGTCGCCTTCAACCTCGCCTTCGCGGTGGTGGTGATCCGCGCGCGCGTCTCCGGCCTGGACCGTTCCCTGGACCGCGCCGCCGCCGATCTGGGCGCGACCCCTTGGGTGGCGTTCTGGACCGTCACCTTCCCGCTCATCCTGCCCGGCATTGTCGGCGCCATGCTGCTTTGCTTCATGCTCTCGATCGACGATCTGATCATCACCACCTTCGTCGCCGGGCAGACACTCACCTTCCCGCTCTGGGTCTATGGCGCTGTCAAGGTCGGCACACCGCCGCAGGTCTTCGTGCTTTCCACCCTCATCTTCGCCGGCGGCGTATTGCTGGCCTTGATCAACGCCGCCGTGGCGCACCGCAAACAGGCCGTATAAGACCCAAGGCACGGCAACGAAAAAGGCCCGGGGCATAAAAGCCCTGGGCCTTTTTGTTACCCGTCAGCGCGCGCTTGTGGCACCGGGCAGGCGGTGTCGCCTTCCTGGCAGGAGAGATAGGCCTGGAAATCCTGAATGCGCCGCTTGGTCAGCCTGTCCTCGCAATCGGTCACGATCATCGGGTGGATACTGCCGCCCTCCACGCCGGAGGCGGCGAACTTGCACGCCGCATCGCGATAAGCGACCCAGGCGCGCTGGGCGGCAACCAGGGCTTTGCGCTTATCGGCATCGCCACCCAATCTTGCTTCGATCCGCGCATAAAGCTGGTTGAGCGTGGCATCGTCCGCCTTGAAGGCGGCGGCGGCGCAAGCATCCAGCTCCATCTGCGTGTCCGCGCGACTGCAATCGGCCGCATGGGCGGCGGGGAGGGCGAGCAGGGTGAGGACGGCCGCAAGGCTGGACAATCTCATGCCGGGATGATGCCGCGCGCGCCCCCCCTGTCAATGGCGGACTATAAAAGCCGCAGCCAGAGCGGCCAGTCGGGATGATGGAACTGCGTGCGCGCCCGGCGGTATTTCCAGGCGCCATATTTGTAATAATCGAAATCCAGCGTCGAGACGGCTTCCTGCACCATCGCCCAGCTCGCCCATTTCATGTCCGCCAGCGCCTTCAGCACATTCACCCGCGCTTCGATGCCGCGCCCGGTCCTGCCAAAATAAGCCTCCACCATCTCCCGCTCGACCTCACCGGGAAACGCCATCTCCGTAAACCACAAGGCCAGCTCATAGGCCCGCTCATTGTTGCTGGCATATTCGAAATCCACCAGCTTCAGCTCATCGGCCTCGTTGATCATGAAATTCCCGGCCAGCGTGTCGTTCATGCAGGGCACGAGGTCGAGCCCCGAGGCCAGCAGCGCCGCCCGCGCATCCGCCAGGCCCCGGCGCATATGCGCGATGTCGTCTGGCAGCCGCCCGCCCACCTCGGCAACCTGCGCCAGATGCTCCTCGATCATCTCGAACACCGTCTTGGTCAGGGTGAGGCGCGGCGAATCATTGAAGGCGCGCAAGGCCCGCACCGCGTTGTGGCGCACGGCGGGTCGCAGGAAATCGAGATTGGAGCTGGCCCGGTAACCATGCGCGAAAGTGAAGATCTCCACCCCCTCCTCCGGCAGAAACGCCACCACCTCCACCCCGAACCCGCATTGATGCGCCAGCCTGCTCGCCTCGTTGGCCGCCGCGCGGCTGACGAACATATCCGTGCCCCGGCCAGGGATTTTCAGGAAATAATCCCCGCCCGCATCGTCGGCCACGCGCCAGTTGATGTTGCTGATTCCCCCCGCCACGGGGCGGTAGCGGAGCCGGCGCCCCCGCCAGGGCTCAACTCGCGCCAACACCGCCTCGATCCGTCGCTCATCCTCGCTGGCCGCCTCGCCCGCCTGCTTCCACATCCCGCCCCTCATAAACGCCGCAGCCACAGCTCGAAATCGCGCGACCCGATCGTGGTGCGCGCATGCAACAGCCGCCAGGTGCCGTATTTCCAGAATTCGATGGTCTCGCGCGGCGATGTCACGGCACGCACAAGCCCCCACAACCCCCACATCAGATCGTCGACCGCGCCATAGAGCCGGCAGCGGTTGAACAGCCTCTCCTCATACCGCCCCGCATACATCTCCACGGCGGCGCGGCGCGGCGGGTCGAAATCGCAAACCTCGTTGATCAGCGCGCCGACATCGTACCAGGGGTCGTTATCCGCCGCGAGGTCGAAATCCACCAGCCGCACCTCGCCGCCATTCAGCATGATGTTCGAAGCGGCGGCCTCATTATGGCAAAAGGCCAGGTCGATCCCCGAAGCCCTGACCGCCTCACGGATCAGCGCGGCGCCACGCAGCAGATGGCCGGTATCCTCGGGCATGATCACACCCGCCGCCATGGCCTCGGCGGTCAGCGTCTCGATCCGGGTGAAGGGACAAAAACGCCGCCCCAGCCGCTCACCGCCATGCAGGCGCTTCTTGGCCGCCAGCACGGCCGCCAGGGCCTGCGGGGCCTGCAAATCGCCCATGCGGGCATAGCGCCAGGGCGGTGGCAGATAAGCCAGCCCCAGCACGCCAGGGCGCGCCAGCATCACATCCGGCGCCACGCCCGCCTTGGCGGCCAGCCGCGCCGCCTCCTCCGCCCAGGGCAATATATCCTCCCGCATGTCCGTATGGCGCAGTTTCAGGAACAAGGGCGCCCGCCCCTCGGTCTGGGCCAGCACGCAATCCGAGGCCACGGCCCGGTGCAAGGGCGACGCAACGGGTGGCGCCGCCAGTTCCAGCCGCGCGGCATGCCCCGCCCAACCTGGCATATGGGCCAGCGCGTCCTGGGCACGCGCTTCGAACGGGGCGGACGGGCGGGCTGTCATCCCTTAATCCTCCTGGTCCAGGGCGGCCTCGGGCGCACCGCCCGCGCGGCACAGCCGCGCCGCCGCCATTGTGCATAATGTGAGCCCCGCGGCGAGATCCTCCGGCGCGGTATCCTCGGCCTCGTTATGCGTGATGCCACCGATGCTGGGCACGAAAACCAGCCCCACGGGGCAAAGCCCCAGCAGGCTGAGCGCATCGTGCCCGGCCACCGTATCCATGTCCAGACGGCGCAGCCCCGCCTCATCGGCACAGCGGCGCACCAGAGCCGCCGGCGCATCCGGCAGGGCGCGCACCTCGCGCTCGGTGCGCGTGGCAATGTCATGGGTCACATTGGCGCGTGCGGCCGCCTGCGCCAGCACCGCCTCGGCCGCCTCGCCAGCCTCACGCAGCAGCGCATTGTCCCCGGCGCGGATCTCCACCGCGATGGTGACCAGGGCCGGCACGACATTGGCGGAATTCGGCTCCACGCGAATCCGCGCCACCGAGCTATGCACACGCCCCGGCCAGCGCGCCGCCACCTCGCGCAACCCCGCGATGGCATAGGACGCCCCCAGCAGCGCGTCGCGCCGCCGCTCCATCAAGGTGGGGCCGGTATGGGCCTGCTCACCCAGAAACCGCGCATCGATCTTGATGGCGCCCCAATTGCGCCCGACCACGCCGATGCTGGCCCCCGCCTCCTCCAGCCGGCTGCCCTGCTCCACGTGCAACTCCAGATAGCAGGCCGGCAAGGGCGGCGGCGCCGCGCTGCCGAGATAGCCAATCCCAGCCAGCGCCTCCCCCAGGGAGATGTCATTGTCGTCCCGGCGGGAGAGCGCATAATCCGCCGTGAACGCCCCGCTATAAACACCGCTGCCCAGCAGGCTGGGCCGGAAGCGCGCGCCTTCCTCGTTGGTCCAGTTGACCGCCACGAAATCGGCATTGAACCGCGCCCCCGCCGCGCGCGCGCGCATCAGCGCCGCCCCCACGCGCAAGGCCGTGGCCACGCCCAGCGTACCATCGAAGCGCCCGGCCCGGCTCTGGCTGTCCAGATGCGACCCCATCATCACCAAGGGCGCGCAGGAATCGCCCGTCAGCGGAAACCGCGCGAACTGGTTGCCCGCCGCGTCGGTGCGCACACCGGCTCCCGCCACGCCCGCCGTCTCGCGGAACAAATCGCGCGCGCGGCCATCTTCCGGCGAGGCGCAAAGCCGCGTGACGCCTCCGCCCGGAGTCGCGCCGATCGCCGCGAAGCGCGTCAGCAACGAAACAAGGCTCCCCGCTTCAGCGCTGGGCTGGGGACGTGATGAGATCGATATCATATCTGGTGAAAACTTCCATGAAAGCGGGCGGCGGCCTCTTGTCGGTCACGACCGTCAGCGCCTCGTTCAGCCCGAATGTGTAAAGATTGGCCTGACGGCCGAATTTGCGGGAATCCACCAGCAGCACCGCCTTGCGCGCCTGGGTCTTCAAGGTCCGGCGAAGCACGGATTCATGCTCCTCGTAATCCATCCACCCATGGTCGATGTCCACCGCGCTGATGCCCATGAAGGCGATGTCGAAAAAGAAGCGCCGCGCATAGGCGACCGTTTCATATCCGACCAGCGCATTGTCCTTGGAACGCAGCGCCCCGGGCGTGAGGCTGACGCGCGTCGCCCCGCCACCCAGCGCCAGCGCCACGTTGATGGAATTGGTGGTGACCGTGATATTGCGCCCCGCCAGGCTGCGCGCCAGCGCCAGCGTGGTGGTGCCGCTATCGATGAACAGTGACATGCCATCGAGCACCAGAGGCTGCGCGAGCTGCGCCACCCTGGCCTTCTCGCGCGAATTCAGCTTGCCGCGTTCCAGCAGCGGCCGGTCCTGGTCCAGCCGGGGCGGCACCGCGCCGCCGTAAATGCGCCTGAGCAGCCCTTGGGTTTCCAGCAGCTTCATGTCGCGGCGGATGGTTTCCTCCGAAACGCCCAGTTCCGCCGCGATCTTGGCGACATCCACGCGCCCCGCCCCATGCAGCGTGGCCATGATCTCCTGATGGCGATGATTGGTCAGCATTCCGGTTTCCTCCGTTCCGGCCAGGATAAGCACATCCTGGCCGCTGGAGCGCCAGCCTTATGCCGACAAAACCGGCGCCACGCGGTGGCGCGTCGCCTGCTCGTAATCATAGGCCAGGGCGAGCAACTCCGCCTCGCTCCATTGCTTTCCCACGAAAATCAGCGTGAAGGGCGCGCCCGATGCGTACTGGCCAGCCGGCATCACCACACCGGGCATGCCCGCGATATTGATCTCGCACACGGTCGTCTCGCTGATGACATCGTCGCTGTTCAAGAACGGCAATTCCCGGATCATCTGCGGAAATACCAGCGCATCGAGCCGGTGCCGGGCGAACACTTCCTCAACGACGGCGAGATATGCCTCCTTGGCGCCGAGGAAATCCGTGAGCGGAGGCGGCAAAGTGGGGTTCTCGTTGGAGAATTTGGTCTCCGGCAGATAGTCCATATATTCCATCACGCCGCCCGGGGCGAATGGATCCTCGGCCTTGGTCATCTCGGCCAGCGTTTTATAATCCTTGACCGCCGCGTTGGGGCCAAGGCGGCGCAGATACAGCTCCATGTCGTAGGCACAGCATTCCATGCCGCGCGCGTCGAAATAATATTTATC
Source organism: Acidocella sp. (assembly GCF_050253495.1). Classification (NCBI taxonomy): domain Bacteria; kingdom Pseudomonadati; phylum Pseudomonadota; class Alphaproteobacteria; order Acetobacterales; family Acidocellaceae; genus Acidocella; species Acidocella sp. The sequence continues at coordinate 43,716 of NZ_JBFWIX010000009.1, read as the reverse complement.
CGAGATCGGCTTGCTGATGGCCGCGAAACCCGACCCGGCGAACGGATCCTCGATCAGGCTGGCGCCGCGCGCCGCCAGCTCTTCCTGCGCGCGTTGGTACAAAGAGGCGCACTCCGCCGAAAGCGGACGGTCGCGCCAGCCCGAACCATACAGCCCAAGCCGCTTGCCCTTGAGCGCCGTGGGGCTGAGCAGGGAGGCATAGCCGCCCGGCGGACGCTTGCCGATTCCCGCCACGGTTTTCGGATCCTGCGAACAATAACCGGCGATCACGTCGAGCGTCAGCGCCGCGTCGCGCACACATCGCGCGATGGGCCCCACCACATCGCGCGTGGACCCCGCCAGCGGCACCACGCCAGAATTGGGCACCAGGGCAAAGCTGGGCTTGATGCCGACCAGCCCTTGCGCGGAAGCGGGGTTCTGGATGGAACCGCCGGTTTCCTCCGCCAGCCCCAGCACGGCCAGGCTGGCCCCCACAGCGGTGGCGGTGCCCGCCGTGCTGCCGCCGGGCATGCGGTCGGGCGCGGCGGCGTTCAGCGTGGGCCCCGCCCAGCTATTGCTGGCATGGGTGCCGGTGGCGGAGAGGATGGGCACATTGGTCTTGCCCAGAATCACGCAGCCCGCCGCCTTCATGCGTGCCGTCACCGGCGCGTCCGTCTCGGGGATCAGATCCACCCCGCCCGCCCTGGCGGAGAGGAAATGCCACCCCGCCGTGGTGGGCAGGCCCGCCATGTCCATCGTGTCCTTGATCACCACCGGCACCCCGGCCAGAGGGCCCAGCGCCTCGCCCGCGGCACGGCGGCGGTCGATCTCGCGCGCCTCGTCCAACGCGGCGGGGTTCATGGTGATAATGGCGTTATAACGCGGATTATACGTGGCGATGCGCGCCAGAAACGCCTTGGTCAACGCCTCGGAGGTAACGCCGCGCGCGAAGGCGGCGGCGGCATCCTCCAGGGTCATCTCGACCAGATCGGTATCGGCAAGCGGGGAAGAGTTTTCCGTGGCTGACATTTCTGTTTGCCTTTTTAAAGCTGTGTGACTGAAGAATTCCGGATCAGACCATGCCGGAAAATTCGGCGACGACATTCGCATCGCCAATCGATTCAGGCGGGATCTCACCCGTGATCATGCCTTTCTGCAGGATCAGGATCCGCTCGGACAAAGCCTGGATGAAGCTGAGCTTCTGCTCGACGAGCAGCATGGCGAAGGGGCGGCGCTTACGTAAGGCGTGCAAGGTCTCCGCCATCTCCTCGATGATCGAAGGCTGGATGCCTTCCGTTGGTTCATCGAGCAGAATGAGTTTCGGGCCGCCGCACAAGCAGCGCGCCAAGGCCAGCAATTGCTGCTCCCCGCCCGACAGCGCCCCGCCCGGCCGGTCCAACAAGCGGCGCAAACGTGGAAAATCCTCCAGAATCGCCTCGATCACCTGGGTCTCGTCGCCCTTGGCGAGCAGGCAGCCCATGCGCAGATTATCCATCACCGACAAGGCGGGAAAAATCTCGCGCCCCTGCGGCACGTAACCGATACCGGCCCGCGCCCGCGCGGTGGGGGAGAGTTTGGTGACGTCCCGGCCCGCGAACATCACGCTGCCGCCCGTGGCGGGCAGATAGCCCATCAATGTGCGCAGCAACGTGGATTTGCCCATGCCGTTATGGCCGAGAATGCCAACGAAGCTGTTCTCCTCGATGGCCAGCCCAATGCCGCCCAGAATGGGCACGCGCCCATAGCCCGAACGCAGGCCGGAGACTTCAAGCACCGCGCTCATGCCGCCGCCTTTCCGATGTAAACGTCGCGCACGCGCTGGTCCGCCAGCACGGCCTCGACCGAATCCTCCATGAGAACCTTGCCCTGATTGAAAACCGTGACGGTCGTCGCGATCATGCGGATGAACTGCATGTCGTGCTCCACCACCACCAAGGCCTGGGCACGGTTGATCTCCTTGATCAGCTCGGCGGTGCGCAAAACCTCGTCATGGGTCATGCCCGCCGCCGGCTCGTCGAGCAGGATGAGGTCCGGTTCCTGCGCCAGCACGGTGGCGATCTCCACCCATTGCCTCTGGCCATGCGCCAATTGCCCGACGATGCGCCTGGCCACATGCTCCAGGCGCACGCGCGCCAGTGTCTTTTCCACCATCTGCTTCGCCGCCGCCGGGGTGCGCCCGCGCCGTGCCGCCACATAGATGTTCTCGTAAGCCGTCAACCCGTTAAACACATTGGGGATCTGCGTCTTGATGCCCACGCCCAGCCGCGCGATCTGGTTGGGCAAAGACCCCGCGATCTCCTGCCCGCGCAGCTTGATGCTGCCTTCCGTGGGGTTCAACTGCCCCGTGAGCGTCTTGAAGAACGTGCTCTTGCCGGCCCCGTTCGGGCCGATGAGGCAACGCAGCTCCGCCTCGCGCAGGGTCAGGCTCACATTATCCACGGCGGTGACACCGCCAAACCGCATGGTGACGTTCCTCGCTTCAAGAAGCGGCACGATCTCGTTCATGGCGCGCTCTCCTGCACGGCGGGATTCACGCCCGCCTCGCGGCGACGGATGAAATGCAGCAGCCTGTCGCGGATCACCGGCACCACCCCTTGCGGCACCAGCAGCACAAAGGCGACGAGCACGATGCCAAGCCCGAGATTCGGGTCCACCACATGCTGGGTTCCAGCCAGATTCATCAGATATTGCAGCCCCACCCCACCCAGGATGGGCCCGATGAGCGTACCCAGCCCGCCGACCAGCACGAAGATGATCACCTCGGCCGACATGGCGAGCGCGAAGATGGTCGGGCTGATGAAACCGCCCCAATTGTCATAGATGCAGCCCGCGAGCCCGGCTATGGCGGCCGAGATGATGAAGCTGAGCAGCTTGTAGAGCCGCGCATCGTAACCGAGCAGCATGGCGCGGGTCTCGTTCTCGCGGATAGCCACCACCACCTTGCCGAAACGGCTGACAAGGATGAGACGCAGCAGCGCATAAACGATGATCAGCAGCGCCATCGAAACATACCAGATGCCGGTGGGGCTGAGCACATCGGACACATCCCCCGGCATGTTGAGCGTCGGCACGGAGGGAATGCCATTGAACCCGCCCAGCTCCGCCTGGCCGATATGATATTGCGAGCCGGAGGTGGAATTGATGAGCTGAAAGAGAATGACCGAGACCGTCAGCGTGATCACGCCGATATAGGCATCCGAGATACGGCCATAGAACATGAAATAGCCGAGCAAGGCGGCAAAGGCGGCGGGCACGGCGATACCCGCCAGCATCGCCCAGGTGGTGTCCCCCAGATTGATCGCCGTGATGGCGTAGGCATAGGCGCCCAGCCCCAGAAAGCTCGCTTGGCCAAAGCACATGATGCCGCCATAGCCCCAGAGAAACCCCTGGCTCAGCGCATACATCGCCATGGCGATGAACACGGTCATCTGCACGACGCCGAACAGGCTGACCACTTCCGGCACACCGAGCAGAACGGCGAAGCCGATAACGATAACGGCGATGAAGCCCGCCCAGGCTGAATTGATCTTCATAGGCTGTTCCGAAAGAATCGTCCGGTGATGCCCTGCGGCAGGATGCGGATCATGATCACCGCGAACACCAGCAGCGAGACAGTGCCCAGGACCGGGTTGGCCAGGAAGGAAACGAGTTGATTGATGGTGCCGAAGATGGATGCGGCGATGCCCGTGCCCGCGATGATGGCGGGGCCGCCGCCCAGCACGGTGATGAAGGCATTGGCGATATAGGCGCCGCCCATGTTGGGCGAGATGCCGGAGATCGGCGCCAGCACGCCGCCGGCCAGCCCCGCCAGGGCGGAGCCCAGCGTGAAGGTCGCCATGTAAACCGTGGGCGGGCTGACCCCCAGCGCCGCCGCCATGCGCGGATTCTGCATCGCCGCGCGCAGGATAAGGCCGAATTTCGTCAGCCGCAGCAGCGCATACATGCCAACCAGGCACAAAATGGCCACGGCGATGATCACGAGGCTGTACAGGCTGGCGCCATACCGGCCAATGCTGAAACCGCCGAGCGGCGCTGTGACACCCCGCACGACATTGCCCCAGATGGTGGCGGAGATGCCGATGAGCCCAAGGCTCACCCCCCATGTCGCCAGCATCGTGTCCATCATCCGTCCGTAGAGAAAACGGATGAGGGCGCGCTCAAGAATCAGCCCGACCAGCCCGACAACGATGGGCGGCAGCACCAGCATGGCGATCCAGACATTCACGCCCAACCCCACCGCGGTCACGGTGGTGTAGGCGCCCAGCATCATGAACTCCCCATGCGCGAGATTGATGATCCGCATCATCCCGTAGATCACGCCAAGACCCAGCGTGATCAGCACGAGCGTTGCAATGCCGCTCAAAACGTTGAAGGCCAGAAGCCCGGCGAGATCCATGGCGCACCCCCTCCTTAAATCACAGGCTCGGCGTGAACTGCGTCGCCATGCGCGGGTTTTTCACCAGATTGCACTTGTCGCCCGTATCGGTCGGGGTCTGGTTCGGATAGGTCTCCATGATATCCCACACACCATTCACCGGCTTGGCCAGATAGGCATTGCGGATGGTGGCGTGCAGTTCGGGGCTGAGCGCCACATGGCCGGAGGGACCTTCGATGGAAATGCCGCTCTGCAAGGCGTCGATCACCTTGGGCTGCGCCACGGAACCGGCCTTCTTCACACCCTCCGCCCAGAGCATGATGCCCTCGTAGGTCGCGCTATCCAGCTCGGAAAGATCGTTCACATTGCCGAACTTCGCGTTCATTCCCGCCAGGAAGGCGGTGTTTTGCGGGTTCTTCAGATCGTTATAATACCCAAACGAGGTGACGATGCCATCGGTCGTGGAATGATCCATCGAAACCAGCTCATCGCCCAATCCGAACACGGAAGAGCCGAGCGGGATCTTGCCCTTCATGCCGGCCGCGTCCCACTGGCGGTAAAAGCCCGCCTGATTGGCGCCCACCAGGGCCGAGAACACGAAATCCGGCTGCGCCTGCTGAATCCGGCTGATGGCGGAGGAGAAATTGGTGACATCGAGCGGAAAGTAATCGGTCGCCACGGTGGAGGCGCTGCCATCCTTCAGATATTTCTGCACCCAGGCGGCGGTGATATGACCGTAATTATAATCCGCCGCGATGATGTAGCATTTCTTGCCCCAGTTCTTCAGCGCGTAATTCACCACATGGCTCACCGTCTGGGAGGGGGTGGTGCCGGTGCAGAACACATTATGGTCGCACACGCCGCCTTCATACTGGGTGTTGTAGAAATACAGCGTCTTGAACCGGTCCAGAATGGGGCGGATCGCCTCGCGCGAGGCGGAGGTGATCCCTCCCTGCACCACATCCACGCGGTCCTTCAGCACCAGCTGCTGCGCATATTGGGAATAAAGCTGCATGGAGGACTGGGTGTCGTAATTGATCAGCTTGATCGGGCGGCCCAGCAACCCACCCTGCTTGTTCAACACATCCACCGCATATTGGGTGGTCTGCGTCATGCGGCTGCCTTCCAGGCCGATCGTGCCGGTGGCGTCCAGCAAGCTGCCGAGCTTGATCGGCGTCTCCGCCAGCGCATTGCGGGCATAAAACGGCATCGCCAATACGCCCGCGGCGCCAGCACCAAGTTTCAGCGCCGCGCGCCGGCCAATTATCGTCTTCATGTCGTGAAGCTCTCCTTCATGCTCACCCAAACAGCCGGATGGCCCGGCCAGCCTGACACAAAAAGGATAGCAAACCGGATGCCAAAAATCCCACAAAACGGTCAAAACCACCGAACGAACGGATTCCAGAAGAGCGCAAGCCAGAGGAAACGAACAAACGCTCACCCCGACCACACGCGCGCCACGCCACACACCGCACGGCACGCCCACAAAATAGCCAAATCTTGACCTAATCCCACCAACCAGGCGTTTTTATAGACAAGCCTTCAGCCCGCAAATCGTCCAGAAACCGGCCATGCACGGTTTCTAATCTTACCTGACTCCAAACAAACCGTTTCACTGTCCGGTTTGTTGAATTTGACCGTTGTGCTGGATGTTGTGGGTTTGTCTGTGGGATTCAGGTGGCCGGCCACCCCGCCGCCGCCAGCCTTGCCAGGGCCTGTTCCCGGCAGAGCGGTCCGGCGGCATTGAGCCGCGCCCAGTCCTCCACCGGCCGCGCGGCACGAAGCTGGGCGCGCAGCACCTCCACATCAGCATCCGAGGCATCGCCCCGCCGGGCGGCCAGCCGCGCTTCCAGCACCTCACTTGGCGCATCCAGCCAAAACCCCTGAAACGCCACGCCCGCGCGCGCCGCCAGATCGGCTGCCGCGCGCCTTTGTGTCTCTTCCAGAAAAGCCGCGTCGAGAATCACTCCATACCCCGCCCGCAGGGCCTCCCCGGCGCGGATCAGAAGCGTGTCGTAAACCTTGGCGGACGCATCCTTCGTGTAGGCACTGTCCGGCAGGCGCGTCTCCGGCGCCACGCCGGCCAACTGCTTACGGATCACGTCCGAGCGCAAGACCCGCGCGCCGGGCATGGGGGCCAGATGCGGCGCCAAGGCCGCCGCCAGGGTGGATTTGCCGCTGCCGCTGAACCCGCCCACCGCGAGCAACCCGGGCACGCCAGGGCGCAGCGCGCGCCGCGCCAAGGCCAGATACGCCTCTCCCTCCGCCCCCTTACCCTGCGCCACGCAAACATGCGCGCGGATGGCCGCCCGCAGCGAAATGAACAGCGGCAGCAAGGCCAGCCCCGCATCGTCCGCGCTGACATCCAGATAACGGTTGGCAACCCCCGCCGCCCCCGGCGCGTCCCCCCGGTGCAGCAGATCCATCAGCAGGAAGGCGAGATCGTACAACACGTCGATGCACGCAAAGGACTCTGAAAATTCGATGCAATCGAACAAAACCGGCCGCCCGTCCAGCAGCAGGATATTCCCCAGATGCAAATCCCCATGGCAGCGGCGCACCCGCCCAGCGGCGGCGCGGCTGGCCAGCAGCCCGGCCCGGCGCGCATATTCGGCCGTGGTGGCCTCGTTCAGCGCCGCCACCTCTTCTCGCCGCAAGGGGGGGCAGGAAGCGCGCAGCCGCTCCGCATTGCCCATGACCACGCTGTCCAGCGCCACGCCGGGCACGATCATCGCCCGGTCGTGGAAGGCGGCGATCGCATCCGTCAGATCGCGCAGCAAGCCCCCCGGCAAGGGGCCATGCACCGCCTGGCGGTCCAGCAGCGCATCGTCGGGAAAACGGCGCATCTCCAGCACATATTCCACCGGCGCGCCCAGCCCGTCCCATTCCAGCCCCCCCTCCGCCGCGCGCGTCAGGGCACGCACCCTTTTATACAGATCGGGCGCTGTGCGCCGGTTCAGTTCCAGCTCCTTCTCGCAAAACGCCTTGCGGGCGGCGAGGCTGGAATAATCGACATAAGGCAGCTTCACCGCGCGTTTCAGCTTGCAGGCAATATCGCCACGCAGGAACACCCGGGAAATATGCGTCGAAATCACCTCCTCCGCCCCACGGGACAAAAAGGCGACCGCCTCTTCCTGCTCAGCCATGATCCTGCCAGACAGGCACTTTCGCCGCCAAGGCCGCCAACGCGCCATCGGCGATGGTTTCCTCATGCAGCAATTCCCGCGCCCCCTCGCGCAGCACCGCCATGTTGGCCTGCAATATGTCCCGCGCGCGGGTAAAGGCCGTCTCCACCATGTCGTGCACGGCCTTGTCGATCCGCGCCGCCGTCGCCTCGCTATATTGGCGCGGCCGCCAATCCTGCCCACCCCCGCCCAGGAAATGCTGGCTCTCCGGCTCGTAGGTCATCTGCCCCAGGCTTTTCTCCATGCCATAGCGCGCCACCATCGCCCGGGCGAGGTCCGTGGCCCGCTGCAAATCATCCGCCGCGCCGGTCGACACATCCGGAAAGATCAAAGATTCCGCCGCGCGGCCACCCAGCAGCACGGTCATGCGGTCCAGCAGCTCGGTGCGGCCCATCAGAAAACGGTCCTGGCTGGGCCGCTGGATGGTATAGCCCAATGCCGCGATACCATGCGGGATAATCGAGATTTTCTGCACCTTGTCCGTATCCGGCAGCGCCATGGCGGTGACGGCGTGGCCCATCTCGTGATGCGCGACAATCTGGCGCTCCTTGGGCGCCAGCAGCCTGTTGCGCTTTTCCAGCCCGGCGACGATCCGCTCGATCGCGGCCTGGAAATCCGCCAGGGTTACCGCCTCCGCCTGGCGGCGCGTGGCCAGCAGGGCCGCCTCATTCACCAGATTGGCGAGATCCGCCCCGGTAAAACCCGGCGTGAGCGAGGCGATCTCCTCCACGGCGATCCCCTGTGCCAGCTTGATCTTCTTAAGGTGAATCCCGAGAATCTGCACCCGCCCCGCCTTGTCCGGCCGGTCCACCAGCACCTGCCGGTCGAACCGCCCGGCGCGCAGCAAGGCGGGGTCCAATATTTCCGGCCGGTTGGTGGCCGCCAGCAGCACCACGCCGGAAGACGGATCGAACCCGTCCATCTCCGCCAGAAGCTGGTTCAGCGTCTGTTCCTTCTCGTCGTTGCCCCCGCCTGAAATGGCCGCGTTGCGCGCCCGGCCCAGACTATCCAACTCATCGATGAAGATGATGGCGGGTGCCTGGGCCCGGGCCTGCTCGAACAGGTCGCGCACCCGCGCCGCCCCCACGCCCACGAACATTTCCACGAATTCGGAGCCGGAGATGGAAAAAAACGGCACCCCCGCCTCTCCGGCCACGGCGCGGGCCAGCAGCGTCTTGCCCGTGCCCGGCGGGCCGACCAGCAGAATGCCCTTGGGGATATGCGCGCCAAGCCGCCCATAAGCGACGGGATTTTTCAGGAAATCCACGACCTCCTTCAGCTCTTCCTTGGCTTCCTCCACCCCCGCTACATCGCAGAAGCGCACCTTCACATCGTTCTCGGCATATACCCGCGCCTTGGACTTGCCCGTCGCGAGCATACCGCCCATCCCGCCAAGACGCCCGCCCCCCAGCATGAAATACCAAAGCACGCCAAAGAACAGCAGAGGGGCCAGCCAGCCAAGCAAGGAGGCCAGCCCGCTCGCCGGGGCGGTGCCGTCGAAGGTCACCTTCGCCTGGGAGAATTCCCTGGCCAGGGCGGGATTGACCTGGTTGGTGACAAATTGCGTGGGCTGACCCTTTTGCGGGTGCGTGAACTCGCCCGTGATCCGCCCATCCCCGACGGTGAGATGATTCACCTCTCCCGCGGCCAGAAGCGATTGGAACTCGCTATAGGGCAGCGTCTTCACCGCCTGGGAGGCGTTATGGTCGAGCATCAGCAGCACAGCCAGCATCAGCAGCGTCGTGGCGATGGCGAGCCCCGCCCCCGAAAAGCGCCCAGGCTTATTGCCCCTCAATCTATTGGCCACCCCGGCGTCTCCTTTTCCAGCGGCGAGCCCCGCCCGGAACGCTACCGCCCCGCCCCGGCGCGGGGGAGATTGCGGATAATGTCCGCGCGGCTGACGATGCCCGCCAGATGACCGTCGCGCAACACCGGCACGCGCTTGATCCGATGCCGGATGAGCAGATCCACGACCTCTTCCACCGTCGCCTCGGGCGATACGCTGATCACATCGCGCGTCATCAATTCCGCGGCGGTACGCGATTCCCGTTTGAGATAATCCAGAAAATCCGGCGCCAGCGCCTCACCCTCGGCCAGCATCTCCAGCCACCAGGCGCGGCGGGTCTCCACCTTGCCGCCCAGCGGCCGGATCAGATCATCCTCGCTGACCATGCCCAGCAGCCGCCCCTGGGCGTCCACCACCGGCGCGGCGCTGATCTGGTGCTCCCCCAGCAAGGCCGCGATCCGGGGCACGCTGTCGGAGGGGCGCAGCAGCACGAGCTTGGTTGTCATGATGTCGGCGGCGGTCTGTTTCATGGCTTTTCTACCTGTTTTGCCGGTTTTCTGCCTGCCACGGCGCGCTGGCGGCGCCATTGATTTCCGTCAAGCCGTCAATGCCGGGCCGCCCCCGCGCCCCCATGGCCTGTTTCCGTTCACGCCGGCCCACGCGCAGCGCCCTGGTGTCCACGATGTGGTGCGCATGCTCATCCCTGACAATTGCCTGACAATTCATCCACGAATAATCCGGGACAAAGCACCCAGCCCATTGTTTTCGCTTGCAAAATGACGGTGCCGCGCGCGGCATCCGCGCCCCATGCCACACTGGAAACAATGTACCAAAACGAAACAGACGTTTTTTCCCTTGCCAGCGCCCACAACCCCTTATACGAAAAAATGGGGGTCGCCGTGCGGCTAACCCTTGCAAGGCGTAAAAACGTCAAAAATAATAAACGATATTGGGATAGGAACGCGACCGAACCATGGAACCTTTTCGTCTCGCGTCTATGAACGACAGATCCGCCGCCAATATTCAGGGCGTGGATCCTGGCGACATCAGCCGTTCATGGCAACGCTGCCGCACGGCCGGGCTGATACCTGAGCAGACCCGGCTCGATCAACCGCATTTTTCCTCCGCCGAGCGCCGCGTCGCGGCCGAGCGCCGCACCACCCTGCTGGCCCACGCGCGCCCGGTGATGGATTATTTCTATGCGCAGATCAAGGATTCCGGATGCGTGGTGATCCTCTCGAACGAGAGCGGTTATCTGCTCGAATCCGTGGGCGACACCGATTTCGGGAACCGCGCCGCCAAGGTCTCGCTGCAACCCGGCGCCTGCTGGGCGGAGGACACACGCGGCACCAACGCCGTGGGGACCGCGTTGATCGAGGGCAAGCCCATCGTGGTCAATGGGGCGGAGCATTATCTGCGCCATAACAGCTTCCTGGCCTGCGCCGCCGCCCCCCTGGCCGAGCCCAATGGCAAGCTTCTGGGCGTGATCGATATTTCCTGCGACTCCCGGCGCTACCACCCGCACACATTCGGGCTTGTGCGCGCCGCGGCGCAGATGATCGAGAACCGGATTTTCGAAATCGCCTTTCTCAGCCACACCAAGCTGCGCTTCCATTATTCCTCGGAATGCGTGGGCAGCATGATGGAAGGCGCCATCGCCATCGACGAGGAAGGTACGATCCTGGGGGCCAACCGCACCGGCTTCGCCATGCTCGGCCTGCGGCCCGAACATATCGGCGTGGAGGATTTCAGCCGCTATTTCGGCCTGACCATGCGCGATTTGATGGCGCTGGACCGCCGCACCAACGGCCGCCCGCTCATGGTGCACCCGCGCCGGGGTGAAACGCTCTACGTCTCGGTGGAGCAGATGCGCGCCCCGCTCATCCGCCCCAGCCTGGCCTGCAGCGCGCCCACGACGCTCAAAACCGACGCCCTGACCGCGCTGGACACGGGCGATGAGCGCGTCAGCCGCGCCATCGGCCAGTTACGCCGGGTTCTGGGCCGCAAGGTGCCCATTTTGCTGCAAGGCGAAACCGGCGCGGGCAAGGATTATTTCGCCCGCGCCATCCATGAGGCCGGGCCGCGCGCCAATGGCCCCTTCGTGGCGGTCAACTGCGCCGCCTTGCCGGAAACGCTCATCGAGGCGGAATTGTTCGGCCATGCGCCCGGCGCCTTCACCGGCGCGCGCAAGGATGGCGCGGCCGGGCGCATCCGCGAGGCACATGGCGGCACCCTGTTCCTGGATGAAATCGGCGACATGCCGATCTCCATGCAGACCCGCCTGCTGCGCGTGCTGGAGGAAGGTGTCGTAACCCCCATCGGCGGCAAGCCCGTGGCGGTGGATTTTCTTCTGGTCAGCGCCACGCATGCGGATTTCTCCACCCGCATCGCCGAAAGGAGCTTCCGGGAAGATCTTTATTACCGGCTCAACGGCCTGGCCATTTCGCTGCCCCCCTTGCGCGAACGCACGGACCTGCCCGCGCTCATCGAACACATCCTAAAGCGCGAGGCGCGGGACCGGCGCGCGGGACCCCCCAGGCTCTCAGCCGAGCTGGCGCGGGCCTGCGCGCATTATCGCTGGCCGGGGAATCTGCGCCAGCTTTCGGGCATATTGCGCACCGCCTGCCTGATGCTGGATGAGACCGAAACCGAACTGAGGCTCGAACATCTGAGCGAGGAGGCCCTGCGGGAACTAACCGCCCTGCCCGCCGCGCCCCCCGCCGCCGAGGCCGAGCCGCCCGGCGGCACGTTGCGGGCGCAATCGGATGCGATGATCGCCGGCGCCGTGGCAGAGGCAGGCGGCAACATCGCCGCCGCGGCCCGGGCGCTGGGCATCAGTCGCAATACGCTCTATCGCCGGCTCGCCGTCATGCGCGCGCATTAGCGTCCCATCCGCTCGGATGCGCGCACCCGAGCGGACAAAGCCACATGCCAGGGCAACAATCTGGGGTTCTGGAGCGTTCACCGCGAGCCATGCGGCCGGTAAAAGCCCCGGCATGGCGCCAGCCACTCCCGAACTGACCAGGATGCGCCTTTTCACCCCGCTCCGGCAAGGCCATCCCCACGCGGGGCTGGATTGACGTGAATCAACGGCTGCCCTCCCGTCCCGGCGCTAATGTAGCACTTACGTTACATTATAGAGGACAACATGATCGTTGCGGACGTCATGACCACCGAGGTGGTCGCCGTGGAGCCGGAGACCAGCCTTGCCGAGGCGGCGGGCTGGATGGTGCACCACCGTGTGAGCGGCCTTCCCGTGCTCACCCGCGACGGCCGACTTGTCGGCATTTTAACGGAAGGCGACCTTCTGCACCGCCCGGAACTCGGCACATGCGGCCGTCAGGCGGGCTGGATGCGCGGCATCATGCGCGCCGAGACCCTGGCCGCTGAATACGCCCATACCCATGGCCGGCAGGTCGGGGATGTGATGACCCGCAACCCCACCTTCGTGAGACCCGACCTGGCACTGGCCAAGGCGGCCGAACTGATGCGCCAGAAACAGGTCAAACGCCTGCCGGTGATGCGCGAGGACAGCTTGGTGGGCATGCTAAGCCGGTTCGATATCCTGCGCGCCCTCGCCGCCCGGCTGGACGAATCCTGCATCGAGGCAAGCGACACCGAAATTCTGGACAATATCCAGACTTCGCTGGCGCAGGAGCCCTGGGCCCCCCGCGATGGGATACGCTTCAACGTGCAGGGCGGGCGTGTGCGGATCGAAGGCCGCGTCGGCTCGGAACACGAAGCCCGTGCCTTGAACATTCTGGCCCGCAACACGCGCGGCGTCAGCCGGGTCGAGGACGAGCTGGAGGTCGCCGGTCAGGAAATGTATTTCATCAACGGAGCGGATTGATTTTTTTTCGACCCTTGATCTGAATCAAGGATTAACCCCCTGAACTCCGGCACAAACTCTTCATCCCAAAGCGGATACACTCCCCAAACTTGGCCCTGTCATGGTTAACCATGACAGGGTTTTTTGTTGCCTGGGCGGCAGGCTTGGCCAACGCCCTAACGATTGCGATATTTTCAGTCCAGCACCGGGGCCTCGTGCGGCCCCGTCGCGCCATCCTGCGGCTTGCGCATCAGCAGCAGGCAAGCCGCCGCCGGCAAGGTGGCGAGAAACATCAGCTTATAATCGTCGATATAAGCGACAATCTGGGCCTGGGTGGTGATCAGCGCATTGAGCTGGGCCGCGCCGCTGGGCGTTGCCGGATTCCAAAACTGGCTGACCGCCCCACCCGTCTGCAAGGACCGGGAGAAAGGCGTGATGTACCGCGCCAGATCGGCATGCATATATTGCGTCATATGCGTCAGCATCGCCGAAGTCACCGAAATACCGATGGCGCTGCCGACATTCCGGCTGAGATTCAGCAAGGATGTGCCCTGCGTGCGCAGCGCGGGGGCCAGGGTATAGAAGGCCACCACCTGCAAGGGCACGAATACGAACCCCAGCGCCGCCCCCTGGATCATCAGCGTGAGGATCATGTGCCCGGTGCCGGTATCGGGCGTCCAGCCTTCCTGAAGATAGAGCGAGTAGCCGAGCAGCACATAGCCGAACAGCATCAAGAGCCGGGAATCCATCCTGGCCGTCAGCCTCCCCGCCACCATCATGGCGAACATCGTGCCAAAGCCGCGCGGCGCCATCACCAGCCCCGCCGTCTCCACCGGATAATTGCCGAGATCTTCCAGATAAGGGGCCAGCAAGGCGGTGGTGGCCAGCAGCACCATCCCGACCAGAAACATGGTGACCAGCGCGCTGGCGAAATTCCGGTCCAGAAACACGTTCCGGGGAATGAAGGGCTTCGGAGCCGTGAACATATGCACGATGAACAGATAGAAACCGAGCCCCGCCAGAACGAAGCTGACGACGATGGTGGTGGAGGAGAACCAGTCCAGCTCCTCGCCCCGGTCCAGGGCGATCTGCAACGCCCCCAACCCCAAGGACAGCACGGCGAAACCGATCCAGTCGAACCGGTCCATCTTCATCGGCTTACGTTTGGGCATCAACAATAGCAGCCCTAGCACCGAGGCGATGCCAAATGGCAGATTGACGAAAAACACATAGCGCCAGGTAAAATTCTCGGTGAGATAACCGCCCAGCGTCGGCCCCAGAATCGGTCCCACCATCACCCCCATGCCCCAGATGGACATGGCCACGCCGCGCTTCTCCGCCGGGTAGATGTCCATCATGGTGGATTGCGACAGCGGCACCAGGGCGGCGCCAAAAGCCCCTTGCAGCAGCCTGTCCAGCACCATCTCCGTCAGGCTTTGCGCCACGCCGCACATCATGGAGGTCACGGTGAAGCCGATCAGGCAGGTAATGAACAAATTCTTCCGCCCGAAACGCGCCGCCATCCAGCCCACCGGCGCGGTCATGATCGCGGCCATCACAACATAAGAGGTCAGCACCCAGGTGATCTCGTCGTAGGAGGCGGAAAGCGAACCTTGCATATAAGGCAGCGCCACATTGGCGATGGTGGAATCCAGCGCCTGCATCAACGTGGCGATCATTAGACAAACCGTGATGATCGCGCGCGTCTGCGGGGGGAGGTCGATCTCCGCCTTGCCCGCCATCAGAACAGATCCGACAAATGCCGGTGATGATGCGTGTCGATGGACACCTCAACGCTCATGCCCGCGCGCAGGGGCATGTCCTTGGGGCCGGAGAGAATTTCGATGCGCACCGGAATGCGCTGCACCACCTTCACCCAATTGCCGGAAGAATTCTGCGCCGGCAGCACGGAAAACTCAGACCCCGTCACCGGCGCGATGCTTTGCACCTCGCCCTTCCAATGCTGGCCAGGATACGTATCCACGGTGATGCGCACGCTCTGCCCCGGCCGGACCCAGGTCATCTGATTCTCCTTGGGCTGGGCGGTGATATAAATATCCGTGCCGGAAACCAGCCCGAAGGCCGCCGTGCCGGCGGGCAGCATCATGCCTGGCTGCAACTGCTCCACCTTCGTCACCGTGCCCGCATAAGGCGCGCGGACGATGCTGTGCTGCTGGTTGAGCAGCGCCTGGTTGAGATTGGCGAGCGCGGCGAGATATTGCGGCGTCTGTTTCGGGTCGATCTCGGGGTTGCCGCTCAGCTTCGCCAGTTGCTGTCCGGCGGCGGCCTGCATCTGCTTCAGCTTCGCCTGGTCGCCCTGCAAGGCAAAGCGGGCATTGTCATATTGCGCGCGGGTGGCCCCTCCCGTCTTCACCACGGCGGCGTAGCGGTCGAGATTGGACTGGTCATCCTCCACCAAGGCCTGCTGCGCGGCGATCTGCGCTTGCGCCATCTGGTAGCCATGCTTGGCGCCGTTGATGTCCTGCACCACCTGGGCCAGCTGGGCCCGCGCCGCCGCCACGGCAATGGCGAAACTCCGAGGCTCCAGGGAAAACAGAAGCTGCCCGGCGCTCACATGCTGGTTGTCCTTGACATAAACATCGCCAACCAGCCCGGTCACGTCGGTGGAGAGCGAAACCTTCGCCGCGTTCACATAGGAATCATCGGTATAGACATAGCGGCCGCCGGTCAGCCAGACCACCAGCGACACCACCGCCACCAGCACGATCCCGCCGATCATCAGCACCGGGCGCAGCCGCGCCCGCCACCTGGTGGCCTTGTCCTCGCGGGCCGGGCTCTGCCCACCCTGCTCCAGCGCCGCGACATTGGTTTGTGACATCAGGCCTTTTCCTCCTGCTCATCGCGCGTGGCACCTGGCATTCCCGCCTCGGGGCCGCGCAGCAAATTGGCTTTCATCAGCTTGAGCGCCGCCAGCACGGTCCGCCTGTCGGCATCGGCGAGGCCCGCGGTGATGAAGCCGGTCATCTCATGACGCTGGCGGTCGATCTCATCCAGATACGGCGCGGCGGCGGCGCATAGATGCAGCCGCCAGATGCGCCTGTCCTGTGCATCGGCCCGGCGCTCGACCAGCCCTGCCTTCTGCAACCTGTCCACCAGCCTGGCCACGGTAATCGGCTCGACCTCCAGATTATCGGCGAGTTCCTTCTGGCTGATCCCGGGATGATGGAACAATTGTTTCAAAATCCCCCATTGCGCGCGCGTGGTGCCGTGCTGACGCGCGCGCCGGTCGGCCTCCACGCGTGTCAGGCGCGCCACCACCATCATCAGAATGAGGAGATCATGTTCGGCGTCCATACCCATAACGGGCGGGATAATAACGTGGCTTATGAATTTGTCCGTTGCGGAAAACGCCTACCCGGCCAGCGCCTGATGCAATACCGGCACCACGCCGCTGATGGCGATCTGCACCCCGATGCCGAGCAGCAGAAACGCGACCATGCGGGAGACCACCTTCTGACCGGAATGGCCCAGCACCCTGACCATGCGCTCCGAGGCGCTGTAGCAGGCCCAGATCAACGCGGTATTGGCCAGCACCGCCAGCGAATCCCCGGCATAGAAAATCCAGGCCTGGGAGAGATTATCCGGCCGCCCGGTGGCGAGCGAGATGGTCACGGCGATGGTGCCGGGCCCGGTGGTGAAAGGCAACGTGAGCGGAAAGAACGCATAGCCCGCCAGATCGTCCGCCGTGGCCGTGTTCACCGGCTCGGCGTCTTTCTGCTTGCGCTGGGTGGAGCTGTCCGGCGCGTTCAGCATCTCATAGGCCCTGACAGCCACCACCAGCCCCCCCGCGATGCGCAGGGCATTCATCGAGATGCCGAAGAAATTCAGGATATAGGTGCCCGCCAGCAGGGCCGCCATCATGACGACGCATGAATAAAGCGCCACGCGCCTGGCCAGAAGATGCTTCTGCGCCATGTCGTGGCCGGCGGTGACCTCATGAAAAATAATAGCCCCGCCCAACGGGTTGATGATCGAGAACAAGGCCGGAAACGCCAGCAGAAAAGCCGTGACCGCGTGCTCCATGCCCCCTCCCGTCCGTTACAGCCCCGCGAGACCGCGAAACTCCTGTTCCGTCAGAATCTTGATGCCCAGCTCCGCCGCCTTCCTGGCCTTGGACCCCGCATCCTCTCCCACCACCACATAATCGGTTTTCCTGGAGACGGATTCCGTCACCTTCGCCCCCAGCGCCTCGGCCCGGGCCTTCGCCTCGGGCCGGGCCATGGAGAGCGTGCCGGTAAACACCATCACCTTGCCCGCCAAGGGCGAGTCGATGGCGGCGGCAAGCTGCTCGTCCTTCACCCGCACCGCCGCCTCCAGCCGGTCCAGCGTGGCGAGGTTATGGTCCTCCGCGAAGAAAGCCAGCAGATCCTGCGCGATGGCGGGACCGATACCGGAAATGGAGCCCAGCTCCAGCCGCGCGTCGGAACCGACGATCCGCGCCGCCAGCATCGCCTCTTTCCAATGGACATAGGAGCCATAATGCCGGGCGAGCAGCTTGGCGTTGTTCTCGCCGATGCGCCTTATGCCCAGCGCGAAGATGAACCGCGCCAGCCCGATCTCCCGCCGCGCCGCGATGGCCGCCGAGAGCTTGGCGGCGGACACCTCACCCCAGCCCTCGCGTTGGGCGATTTCCCCCTCATGCGCGGGCAGGCTGAAAATATCCGGCGCCCCGCGCAACAGTCCGGCATCGTGGAATTCCCGCACGGTCTTCTCGCCCATGCCCTCAATGTCGAACGCGCCGCGCGAACAAAAATGAATCAGCCGCTCCACCACCTGCGCCGGGCAGGTCAGCCCGCCCGTGCAACGGCGCACCACATCGTCATCCACCCGCACCGCCAGCGCGCCGCAAACCGGGCAATGATCGGGAAATTTGAAGGGATTCGCGGGCTCCGCGCGTTTCAGCACACGCAGGATCTGCGGAATCACATCGCCCGCGCGCTGCAACTCGACCGTGTCGCCAATCCGCACATCCTTGCGGGCGATCTCATCCTCGTTATGCAGCGTGGCATACGTCACCAGCACACCGCCGACATTCACCGGGCGCAACCGCGCGCGCGGTGTCAACGCGCCGGTGCGTCCCACCTGAATTTCAATATCCTCCAGCACGGTGCTGGCTTTTTCAGCGGGAAATTTCCACGCCACGGCCCAGCGCGGCGCCCGGCCGACAAAACCGAGCCGGTTCTGCAAGGCCAGATCGTTCACTTTATAAACCACGCCATCGATGTCGTAAGGCAAGGCGGCGCGCGCGGCCCCCATCTCGGCCTGAAACGCCTCGGTGCCCCCTTCCTTCACCAGCCGGGAGAGCGGATTCACGGCAAACCCCCAGCGTTTCAGAGTTTCCAGATACTCCCAATGGGTTCGCGCCACGGGCACGGAAGCCTCCCCTTGCGCGTAGGCGAACAGCGAGAGCTTGCGCTTGGCGGTGATGGAGGGATCAAGCTGGCGCAAGCTGCCCGCCGCCGCGTTGCGCGGATTGGCGAACTGGCGTTCCTGCGATTCATTCAGCGCCAGAAAATCCGCCTTGGTCATGTAAACCTCGCCGCGGATTTCGATGACATCCGGCGCGTCCTCGGGCAATGCCCGCGGCAGGCTGTCCAGAGTGAGGATATTGGCGGTCACATCCTCGCCCTCCATGCCATCGCCACGCGTCGCCGCCCGGGCGAAGCTCCGATGCTCATAGGTCAGGGAGATGGACAGCCCATCCATCTTCGGCTCGGCCACGAATTCCAGCGCCTCGTCCTTCAACCCCAGAAACCGCCTGATGCGGGCGATGAAATCCTCAAACTCCGTCTCGTCGAACACATTGTCCAACGAGAGCATGGGGGTGCGGTGGACGATCTTCCTGAACCCGGTGGCGGGCCTGCCCCCCACCTGCGCCAGCGCCTTGGCATCCGCCCGCCATTGCGGATGTTCCGCCAGAATCGCCTCCGCCTCGCGGCGCAGCGCGTCATAATCCGCGTCGGTGATCTCCGGCGCGTCATGTTCATGATAAGCGATGTTGGCGGCTTCGATCTTCGCCAGCAGCGCGTCGAGTGTCTCTTTGTCGTTCATCTGCTCAAAAGGCTTTCCGCCGCTTGGCGCGCGGCTTCCGTCACGCTCTCGCCGGAGAGCATGCGGGCGATCTCCTCGCGGCGCGCCGGCTCGTCCAGCATCTCCACCTCGGTCACGGCGCGGCCGGCGGCCTCGCGCTTGCGCACCCGCATCTGCGCCGCCGCGCGCGCGGCCACCTGCGGGGAGTGCGTAACCACCAGCACCTGCACCCCCTCCGCCACGCGGGCCAGGCGCTCACCCACCGCCGCCGCCGTGGCGCCGCCAATGCCGGAATCGACCTCGTCGAAAATCAACGTCTCATTATCGCCCCCAGCGGAGAGCACGACCTTCATCGCCAGCATCAGGCGGGAAAGCTCTCCACCGGAGGCGATCCTGTCCAGCGCGCCCGGCTCCTCGCCCGGGTTGGTGGCGATCAGGAATTTCACCGCATCCGCCCCGCGCGGCCCCCATTGCGGCTCCGGCAGCATCTCACGCTCCACCACGAAGCGGGCACGCTCCAGCTTCAAGGGGGGCAGTTCCGCGGCGATGGCTTTTTCCAGCTTGCGCGCCGCGCGCGTCCGGCGTTCGGACAAAGTGGCGGCCTTCTCCACATAGGTTCCGCGCAGCCGGGCGGTTTCCGCGCTTAGCGCGGCAATGTCCGCCACCCCGCTCTCCAGCGCCGCCAACCGCTCCTTCAGTTCCTGAAAAAACCCAGGCAACCCGGCCACCGGCACCCCATGCTTGCGGGCGGCGGCGCGCAGGGCGAACAGCCGCTCTTCCGTGGCTTCCAGGGCGCGGGGATCATCCTCCTCGGCGGCGGCCAGGCGTTCCAGAAAATCCTCCGCCTCGGCCAGCGCGATCTCGGCGCGCTCGATCGCCGCCATGGCCGGCCCGGCGGGGTTCACCTGGCCGGCTGGCACACTGACCCGCGCCACCGCCCGGGCGGCGGCGCGCAGGGCGGCGGCGGGGCCATCCTTGCGCCGGTCCTTGGGTCGCAACTCGGCCATGGCCGCGGCAATGGCCTCGGCCCGCCGCTCCCCGGCCTGCAAGCGCAGCCGCTCGGCGGCCAGCGCCTCTTCCTCCCCCTCCGCAGGGGCGAGCGTTTCAAGCTCCGAGGCCGCATGACGGAGAAACTCTTCCTCCTTCGCGGCATCCTCGATCCGCCGCTCCGCCTCGGCCAGGCGCTGGGCCGAATCACGCCATGCCTTGTGCGCGGCGGCAACCCCGGCGCGCAGCTCCGCCGCCACGCCGAACGCATCCAGCAGCGCGATATGATGCGCCGGGTCCGCCAGCCCCACCTGCTCATGCTGCCCCTGCACCTCGATGAGCAGGGCCGTGAGGGTTTTCAGAAACCCGGCACTCACCGGCTGGTCGTTCACCAACGCGCGGGAGCGCCCGTCGCGCGCGACAATCCGCCGCACCAGAATATCCCCGCCCGAATCGAGCCCCTGCTCGGCCAGCACCGCATGCACCGGATGCATCGGCGCGGCGGAGAAGCTGGCCACCACCACGGCCTGCGCCGCCCCGGCGCGAATCAGCCCGGAATCGGCGCGCGCACCCAAAACGAGTCCCAGGCTATCCAGCAGGATCGATTTGCCGGCCCCGGTTTCCCCGGTCAGCGCCGTCAGCCCGGCGGCAAAATGCAAATCGAGCCGCTCGATCAGCACCACATCGCGGATCGAGAGGCTGTTCAGCATGGCTCTGTCAGAATGGCCAATACCAAGGGTGTTTCCGCTTCGGCGCGGGCGGCGGGGCCACCGCGTCGCTGTTCGCTGAGCTTTCGTCGCTCTTATTCACCAGCCCATGGGATTTCAACTTGTCGTAAGCGGCCACATACCAGGAGCTGCCGGGATAATTATACCCCAGCACCGAGGCGCTGCGGATGGCGGCGTCCGGCAGGCCGAGATCCAGATCCACCTCCACCATGCGCTCCAGCGCCTCGGGCGCGTAGGTGGTGGTCTGGTAGGTATTCGCCACATCCTGGTACCGGCCGATGGCGGCGGCATAAAGATGCTGCTTCTCATAATAGCGGCCAATGGCCATGTCGTGCCCGGCAAGGCGGTTATAGGCGAGGCGCAGCTTGATGCGCGCATCGCTGGCATAGGCGCTGTTGGGGAATCGCGAAATCACATCCTGCAAGGCCTGGATCGCCTCGTAGGTCGAGGTCTGCTGGCGCTGCACACCGTCGATCTGCTCGTAATAGCAGAGCGATTTCAGATAATAGGCGTAGGCGATCTCATCATTTTGCGGGTGCAGCTGGATGAAGCGGTTCAGCGAGCTGATCGCGTCGTCATAATCCATCTGCTTATATTGCGCATAGGCGCCCAGTATCTCCGCGTGGGTCGACCAGGTCGAATACGGATAGGTTTCCTGCAATGCGTTGAAATCCTTCACCGCCTTGCTGTAATCCCCCTTCTGCATCCGCGCGACGGAGACGGCATAGGCCTGATCCGGCGGGGGCAGCGTGCCGCTGGCGAAATCGCCCAATGCCGCATCGCCCTTCTGAGGGCTGGAACAACCCGCCAGGGCGAGGCCGAGGGCGAGCAGGGACAGACGGGCAAGGCCGGAGCGGAGATGTGTCATTGCGACCGGCTTATAGCAGCTAATGAGCGAACATGAAGCCTGTGCGCTTCGCTCTCATGGCCCCGCCACGCGGTATATTATGCTAGGCAAGGGCGGGTGGCCCCAAATATCGCTCAGCCCCATGGCCCGGGCGGCCCCCTGCCCGGCGCCACCAGGCGCGCGCGCCCCGCGCGAAAACGCCAAAACCGGCCATAAACGGCATAAAACAGCCCCCTTGCGCGCCCGCGCCTGGCGGTTTTGCTTGACTTCCGCGCCGCCAGGGCTAAACACCCCCTCATCGTTCAACCGGACATCCCCGCCAACGCCGGGGATGATCTAGACGCTGCCTGAAATTCCGGCCGCGCAAACCCAAACCGGGCCCGTCATTCGGCCCGTTTTCAAGGACATACATAGCCACATGGCTTCTTCTTCCACTGCCCTCCGTCATTCGGACGCGCCCGCCTATACCGGCTCCGATGATTTCGCCGCCCTGCTGGACGCTTCCCTCGGCGGCAATACTGGTTTTGAAGGTTCCGTCATCGCCGGGCGCGTGCTGCGCATCGACGATGATTACGTCATCGTCGATGTCGGCCTGAAATCCGAAGGCCGCGTGCCGCTGCGTGAGTTCGCTCCCGTCGGCGCCAAGCCCGAGGTCAACCCCGGCGACGTGTACGACCTGTTCATCGAGCGCTACGAGGACAAGGACGGCTCCATGGTGCTCTCGCGCGAGAAGGCGCGGCGCGAGGAGAGCTGGACCCAGCTTGAAAAAGCCTTCGAGGCCCAGACCCGCGTGAACGGCGTCATCCATGGCCGCGTCAAGGGCGGTTTCACCGTCGATCTTGGCGGCGCCACGGCGTTCCTGCCCGGCTCCCAGGTCGATATCCGCCCGGTGCGCGATGTCGCGCCGCTGATGGGCGTCGCCCAGCCTTTCCAGATCCTGAAGATGGACCGCCAGCGCGGCAACATCGTCGTCTCCCGCCGCGCGGTGCTGGAAGAGACCCGGGCCGAGCAGCGCTCCGAGCTGATCACCGGCCTCAAGGAAGGCCAGATCCTCGACGGCGTGGTCAAGAACATCACCGATTACGGCGCCTTCGTGGATTTGGGCGGCGTCGACGGCCTGCTGCATGTGACCGACATCGCCTGGAAGCGCATCAACCACCCGGCCGAGGCGCTGACCATCGGCCAGCCGGTCAAGGTGCAGGTGATCCGCTTCAACGCCGACACCCAGCGCATCTCGCTGGGCATGAAGCAGCTCGAGGCCGATCCGTGGGAAGGCGTGGACGTCAAGTACCCGCCCGGAATCAAGGTCACCGGCCGCGTCACCAACATCACCGATTACGGCGCCTTCGTGGAGCTGGAGCCGGGGGTGGAAGGTCTCGTGCACGTCTCCGAGATGTCCTGGACCAAGAAAAACGCCCACCCGGGCAAGATCGTCTCCACCTCGCAGGAAGTGGAAGTGGTCGTGCTGGATGTGGACGCCTCCAAGCGCCGCATCTCGCTGGGCCTCAAGCAGGTGCAGCGCAACCCCTGGGAGGAGTTCCAGGACGAGCACCCGATCGGCTCCATCGTCGAGGGCGAGATCCGCAACATCACCGAGTTCGGCCTGTTCATCGCGGTCGGCCCGGAGATCGACGGCATGATCCACATGTCCGACCTCTCCTGGGAAGAAGCCGGCGAAGCCGCGATTGCCAAATACGGCAAGGGCGATGTCGTCAAGGCCAAGGTGCTGGACGTGGACGTGGAGAAGGAGCGCATCTCCCTGGGCATCAAGCAGCTTGAGGTCGACCCGGCCGCCGGCGTGCTGGACCGTATCCACAAGAACCAGATCGTCACCTGCACGGTCACCGCCGTGCAGAGCAACGGCATCGAGGTGAAGGTGGACGATGTGCTGACCGGCTTCATCCGCCGCGCCGAGCTGGCGCGCGACAAGGCCGAGCAGCGCCCCGAGCGTTTCGCCGTCGGCGACAAGGTGGACGCCAAGATCACCGCGGTGGACCGCGCCGCGCGCAAGCTCCAGCTCACCATCAAGGGCAAGGAGATCGACGAGGACAAGCAGGCGATCTCCGATTACGGCTCCTCCGACTCCGGCGCCTCCCTGGGCGACATCCTGGGCGCGGCCATCCGCCGCCGCAACCAGCAGACCGAGGACTGATCCCAGCACGGCCGCATGCCCGGACCGGTCCGCGAAGGCCGGCCCGGGATGTATCAGCCGCATGCCCCTAAAACCCGGCCGCGCCAGCGGCCGGGTTTTTTCATGCCCGCCGGGCAGTTAATCTTTGCTTAGCCAAAACACCCTAGACCGGAAGGAGTCGGATCATTGTCACAATCATCGTCGTAAGGGACTTTCTTCGATGCCGTCTTGGAACCCGGTTCATCTGCTTAACGCCGCCGCCACGCTTGAGGCGCTGCACAACAGCTATGCCGTCATCGAATTCACGCCCCAAGGCACCATCCTGGATGCGAACACCGCCTTTTTGCGGGCTTGCGGCTACACACGGGCCGAGCTGGTGGGGCGGCATCACCGCATGCTGCTCCCCCCTCAGGAGGCTTCCTCCCCCGCCTATCAAACTTTCTGGACCGAACTGGCCGGAGGCCATCCCAAAAGCGGTGAATTCCACCGCCTGCGCAAGGATGGGCGGGATTTATGGCTGCAAGCCTCCTACACACCCGTCCGTGGACGCGGCGGCAAGGTCAAAAAAATCGTCAAGCTGGCGCTCGATGTCTCCAGCGACCATGACCGGGCCGAAGCCAATCAGGGACTGATGAACGCGCTGAACCGCTCGCAGGCCGTGATTTCGTTCGAACTGGACGGCACGATCATCGACGCCAATGAGAATTTCCTGCGCGCCATGGGCTACAGCCTGGACGAAATCAAGGGCCGGGCACATTCCATGTTCGTCGACCCCGCCATCGTCGCCAGCCCCGAATATAAATCCTTCTGGGACAGGCTGCGCGCCGGCGAGCAGTTTACCGCCGAATATCGCCGAATCGGCAAGGGCGGGCGTGAGATCTGGCTGCAAGCCAGCTACAATCCGGTCTTCAACGACCAAGGCAAGGTCACGAAAGTGGTCAAATTCGCCTTCGCGCTGGATGAACGCATGCGCTGCATGCGGCTCATCGGCAACGGCATTTCCAACATCGCCAACGGCAAGCTGAGCAATGTTGAAATCACGGAGACGCTGCTGCCCTCGATCGATCCCCTGCGGCATGATTTCAACAGCGCCGTGGTCAAGCTGCGCGAGACGATGCGCGACATTTCCCTCGCCGCCGCAACCATCCGGCAAACCACGGGGGCCGTGAACGAATCCGCCGGGCGCCTTTCCGCCCGAACCGAGCAGCAAGCCGCCAATCTGGAGGAAACCGCCGCCGCGCTGGATGAAATCACCGCCTCGGTCCGCAAGGCCGCGCAAAATGCCGGCCATATGCGCGACATGGCGAGCCAGGCCCGTGGCGACACGAAAAATTCCGGCCAAGTCGTGGGCAAGGCCGTGCAGGCCATGGGGGAGATCGACGAAAGCGCCACGAAAATCACCAACATCATCGGGGTGATCGACGAGATCGCCTTCCAGACCAATCTGCTGGCGCTGAATGCCGGGGTGGAAGCCGCCCGCGCGGGCGATGCCGGGCGCGGCTTCGCCGTTGTCGCCACCGAGGTGCGCGCCCTGGCCCAGCGCTCCGCCGATGCCGCAAAGGAAATCAAGGCGTTGATCACCGGCTCGGGCGAAATCGTCGCGGCGGGGGTAAAATCCGTGGCCGAAGCGCGGGAATCCCTGGACCGGATCGCCAACCATGTCCTGGGAATCGACAGCGCGATCACCGAGGCCGCGGCCAGCGCCGAGGAGCAATCCACGGGTCTTGGGGAGGTGAATAGCGCGGTCAACCAGATGGACCAGATGACCCAGGCCAACGCCGCCATGGCGGAGGAAGCCGCCGCCGCCAGCCAGAGCCTGACCGATGAGGCGGAAAAAATTTCCCAGCTTCTCGCCCAGTTCGAAACCGGTCAGGCCGGAACTTCGGCACCGGCCCATTCGCCTCAACCCCGTCGCCACGCGGTGTTGGAACGCGCCTCGGCCTAAACCACTGGCCAACCGTCCAGGCCAACCGTCATGAAGGGCCGACCGAAATCGCCCAAACCGCCTTACAAGCCGCGTTTCATGGCGGTGGACAAGGCGGGGTTCTCTTCCGCCGTCCCTTCGATAACCCCGCGCCGGTCTTCCAGGCTGCGATTCTGGCTCAGCTTCGCCTTGCCTTCCAGCTTCGTAACCGTCAGGACCAGCCCGACCAGCCCCTTCAACTGCGCGGCGATATAATCTTCCGGCGCATCGGACACATGCCAGGGCCGTGCCCGCCCTGCCTCATGCCGCGCGGTGAGGGCCGTGACAATGGCCAGCGTCTCTTCCGGGTCGTCCGTCGCGCGGAGCCGCCCCGTGGCATGCACCGCGCTGTAATTCCAGGTCGGCACCACGCGGCCATGCACTTGCTTGGCGGGATACCAGGACGGGCTGACATAACCCTGCGCCGCGGTGAAAACCGCCAGCGATTCCCGCGCCGGATCGAAATCCCGCCAATGGAGATTCGCCCTGGCCACATGACCGATCAGCCTGTCCGGCGCCTGAAACAGAAGCGGCAGATGCGTGGCCAGCAACCCGCCATCCCGCGCGGGGGAAATCAGCACCGGCAGCGAAGCCTCGCGCATGATGGCGGCAAGCTCTTCCGGGCGGGTCTCCTCGAAGGCGGCCGGATTATACATGCCTCACCCGCCGCGCAGCCGTGCCAGATAGCGCGCATAAAGCTGGCTGGCGACCAGCCCTGGCGCGCCATTGCCAACGGGCACGCCATCCAGGCTGGTGATGGGCTTCACGAAGGAGGTCGCGCTGGTGATGAAGATTTCCCGCGCTGCGCGCAGCCCCTCCAGGGATACCGCTTCCTCGCGGAACATCGTGCCCCCCGCCGCCACATCCTCCAGCAAGGCCGCGCGCGTGCAACCGGGCAGCACATGGCGGTCCAGCGCCCGGGTCCGCAGCACCTGGTCCGCCCCGACAACCCAGACGGAGCTGGAAGCCCCCTCCGTCACCATCCCCCGCTCATCGAACAGGATCGCCTCCAACGCGCCCGCCCGCCTTGCGGCCTCGCGCGCCAGCACGTTCGGCAATAGATTGATGGATTTGATGTCGCACCGGCCCCAACGCTCATCCGCCAGGGTCACGGCGCCGGCATGCCAGCCGCTGAGATCCGCCGGCGGTTCCGGCTTCGCCCGCACGGTCAGGCTCAGCGCCGGATACGGGGCCGGGTCGGGAAAACAATGCTCCCGCCGGGCCACGCCACGCGTGAGCTGGAGATAGACAAGCCCCGTCTCCACCCGATTGCGGCGCATCAACGCCCGGATCACCGCCCGCAGCGACGCCTCGCTCATCGGAGCGGGCAGGCCGATCTCCCCCCGGCTGCGCTCAAGCCGCGCGAAATGCAGTGCCTCGTCGATCAGCCGGCCGCGATATGCGTAAAAAACCTCATAAATACCATCGCCAAACTGATACCCGCGATCCTCGATATTCACGCAGGCCCGCGCCAGGGGCAAATAACGCCCATTCACATAGGCGATCCGCGCCATGTTCAGGCCGCCGCCACGGCACGTTCGGCGGAGGCCTTGGCCTGTTCGAACTGGTCGGCGGGCAGATAGGCGGCGAGGATTTCCTCCGGCGTGCCATCGGCGCGCACCTCCCCGCCTTCCATCCAGATCAAGCGGTTGCACCATTGCATCAAGATGGCGGCGTTATGGGAGGAGAGCACAAGTATCTCGGCGCTGCCCACCATCATCTCCAGCCGCTCGCGCGCCTTACCCAGAAACGCCGCGTCTCCCGCCAGGATCCATTCATCCATCAGCAGGATCTGCGGGCGGATGGCGGTGGCCAGCGCGAAGCCAAGCCGCACCACCATGCCGGAGGAATAAGTGCGCACAGGCAGGCTGAGGAAATCCCCAAGTTCGGAAAACTGCGCCACATCCTCCTGCAATTCCTTGATCCGCGCTTCGGAATAGCCGTTGAACAGGGCGCGCAGGCGGATATTCTCGTTCCCGGTCAGCTCGGTATTCATGCCTTGCCCAGGGTCGAGCAGCGCCGTCACCACCCCCTCTATCACCATGCGCCCGGCAACCGGCTCGTAGATACCCGCCATGGTCCGCAGCAGCGTGGTCTTGCCCGCGCCATTGGAGCCGATGAAGCCCAGCCTGTCTCCGGTATTGAGGGTGAAGGACACATCGCGCAGCGCCTCCACCGCCAGGCGCTTGCGGCTATCCTGCTTCATCCGGCCGGAGGCGGCGGCGAGCATGGTTTTCTTCAGGCTCCGGCTCTCGCCATGATAAAGCGGGAACGACACGGAGACATTTTCGATCAGCAATTTCGCCACGGTTCAGACCCAGTACGGAATACGCGGCCGCGCGCGCATGAACAGCAGGAAGGACAAGACGATCAGCACGGCGGAATAAGCCAGCGCATTGACCCAGGCCCCCATATCCAGCGGCAGCCCCAGCAGCGGGCCGCGTAGAATCTGCATCATCCCGTAGAACGGGTTGAGCCCGATCAACACCAGGCTGATGCCGCGATGCGACAGCATCTCGGGATTCCACATGATGGGCGTGATATAGAAGGCGATCTGCATGACGCTGCCGACGATGGGCGGCACGTCACGGTAACGGGCGCCGATCAGCCCCAGCATCAGCGCCAGGGCGAAGGCATCGACCAGCCAGAGCAGCAGCCCAGGCGCCAAGCTGAGCAAGGACCAGGCCAGATGCGAGGGAAACAGCACGAACACCACGACGATGACGACGAGATTATGCGCCAGCACCAGCAGGTTACGCATGACCACCCGCCCGGCATGCAATGCATGGGGCATGCGCATGGCGCGGATCATGCTCACCGAGCTGGAAAAACAGGTCGCCCCCTCCGCCGTGACGGTATTGAGAAAATTCCACAGCACCAGGGAAATGGCGAGAAACGGCAGATAGGCATGAATATCCTGCCGGAAAAGCTGCGCATAGACGAAGCCTATGGCCCCGATCATCACCGCCGTGGACAAAGTGAGCCAGAACGGCCCAAGCAACGAACCACGGTAACGCAGCCTGATGTCGAAGAGACTCAACGTCCAGACCAGCGGCCAGAGCCGCATTGTTTCGGCGATGTCCCTCACCGCCATGCCTGCCCTTCCCCGCCACCCGTGAGAGGCGGCGATGGTGACGGGCTTTGACGAAGGCTGGACGGATCGCGAAAGGCCGATACCAGCCTGACCGGAGTCCGGCGCGAGCATGTTCATGTGCTTGCCGATAGCCGAACCCGGCCGCCGCTTCAACGGCTACGCGCCCTCATGACCGTATCTTTACCCGCTGGGCGCAAGAGGGGCGAGCAATTACAAGCCTTTGCCCTTCACCTCAGGCTCATATGCATCTGCGGCGTTTCGGTGATCATCACCTTCATGCCGGGGGCCAAGGCGGCGGGCGCCACGCCCGGCGGCGGCACCAGCGATTTCACCGACCCGTCGGGCAACTCCACCACGATCTCCTGGGCCGGCGCTGTCGGCCGGGCGGCCGGCTGCCCCAGCGCGCGCATCAACGGCGCCAAGCCGCCGCCCGCCGTGACGGAGCGAACGGCCAGCACCTTCGCCGGATAGGAGACAGCCTGCGCGGACAGATCCTGCCGCGCGGGCGGTGCGGCGGCACATCCCGCCAAAAGGCTCAGACCGGCTAAAACGCCAAGACGCGCGGACACCATGCGCGTTGCTAGCACGGCACGGAAGCGTTCCGGTAGCGGCCAGGACCGAATAAAACCGCCGCCCCTGGAAAAGCCCATGTTTTTCTTGCCCTGAGTTTCATGCTAGTTTAAGAGGTTATAACGCCTTTTTTAAGCCATCATTGAGCGAAATACCGCAACAGGATGGCATATGAACCGCGTGGAGGCTTCAAATCTTGGGTACGACCAGAATTCTGGCCTGCGGCTTTGCCGAAAAAGCCGCGAGACTGAAACCCGGTCTCGTGGTCGGCTGCGCGGGTCTAGCCCTGCTCTCGGCGTGCGCCGGCGGGCATGGCACCCAGTATGCGGGTGAAAACACGGCTTATTATTTGGCCCACGCCGCGCATAATTATAATCCCCCCGGCCCGGCCAGCGACCCGTGGGGGCCATATATCCGGATCGCCGCGAAGCATTTCGACGTGCCGCAAATGTGGATCCGCCAGGTGATGCGCGTGGAATCCGGCGGGCATGAATATAGCGGCGGCCAGTTGATCGTCTCCTCCGCCGGCGCCATGGGGCTGATGCAGCTCGAACCTGGCACCTATCAGGAGATGGCGCAGCGCTACGGCCTGGGGAACGACCCTTTCAACCCCTTGGACAATATCATGGCCGGGGCGGCGTATATCCATGAGATGTACCAGATCTACGGCTCTCCGGGGTTCCTCGCGGCCTATAATGCCGGGCCGGGGCGGCTCGACTCCTTCATCAATTACCGCCGCCCCCTGCCGCGCGAGACGATCAACTATGTCGCGATGATCGCCCCGAACATCGATGGCTATTATCCGAAACGCCGCTCGGCGGCGGATGAGCTGGCGCTGAACACCGAGCCCATGGGCCGCAATGGCGGCATCCTGCCGCGCGGCTTCACGCCGGAAGCCCCCACCCCCTCGCAACTCTCGGCCCCCGTGCAGATTGCCTCCATCGCGCCGGTGGCACTGCCGGACAGTAACCCCGCGCCGGTCTCGGTGCCGGTCTCGTCGATCATGCCCCAGGTCGCTCAGATCAAGAGCCAAGAGGCCCGGACCGCCGCGCCGAGCATTCCCGTGCCCGTGCCTGTCCCCGTGCCGCCGCCCGCGCCGGTGCGGATGGCCGCCGCCGTGCCGCCACCCCCGCCCGTGCCACCCGCGCAACATCGCGGCACCTCGCTCTACACACCGGGGGGCAGCCGCAATACCCTGCCCGTACCGCCGCCCGCGCCGGTCATGCTGGCCAGCAACAACATCCCCGTACCGCCGCCGGCGGCACCCAGCGGGCGGGGCTTCTCGCTCATCCAGCCCGCCATGGCCGCCACGCCGCAGGTGCAGAATGTCTCGTTCAATTCCGGCGGGCGGAGCTGGGGCATTCAGGTCGGCGCCTATGACAGCTCATCCAACGCCAAGGCCGCCCTGGGCATGGCGGAGCTGACCGGCGCCAACATCCTGACCAAGGCGCAGCCCGTGGTCATGACCATCCATACGGGCGGCAGCACCAAATACCGCGCGCGCTTCGTGGGGTTGCAGCATGACGAGGCGGTGAACGCCTGCACCCGTCTCTCCGGCGGGCCGACCGGATGCGTCGTCCTGTCTCCGGACGCGCAATCCTGAAACGGCGATACAGGTTTAGCTCGACGCGGGCCGCGCCGAGCTAAACCGCCCCGTTGGCGAGCAGCGTGGCACGCACCGCATCCTCTGGCACATCACCGCTGGTGAAGGCCCGGCCGATGCCCCGAGTCAGCACGAAATGCAGCTTACCGCCGCGGTTTTTCTTATCCAGCTTCATATGCGCCAGCAGATGCTCGGCGGGCAGGTCCGCGATCCGCACCGGCAGGCCGGTTTCGGACAGATGCTGGGCGATGCGCGGCGCATCCTCCTGCGGCGCCAATCCCAGGGAAGCCGAGAGATGCGCGGCCAGCACCAACCCCGTGGCCACCGCCTCGCCATGGAGCAACCCGCCGCCATAACCTGTCTCGGCCTCCAGCGCATGGGCGAACGTATGGCCGAGATTCAGCAAGGCGCGCCCGTCATTCGGCTTGGTCTCGCGCTCGTCCTCGCCCACCACGCGGGCCTTGAAGCGCACGGCATATTCAATGGCCCGGGCCTGGGCCTCCTTGTCTCCCGCCACCAAGGCGGCGCCATGGGCCTCGCACCATTCATAAAAATCCGGATCCGCGATCAGCCCGGCCTTCAGAATTTCCGCATAGCCCGCCGCGCGCTCGCGGGGCGGCAGCGTGTCCAGCACGCCGGTATCGGCCAACACCAGCAGCGGTTGATAAAACGCCCCGATGAGATTCTTGCCATGGACGGAATTGATACCGGTCTTGCCGCCGACGGAGCTATCCACCTGCGCCAGCAGGCTGGTGGGGATCTGCACGAACGCCACCCCCCGCATGGCCGCCGCCGCGGCGAACCCGGCCAGATCCCCGACCACGCCGCCCCCCAGGGCGACGATCGTGGTCTTGCGGTCGATCTTCGCGCCCAGCAAATCCTCCATCAGCCCCTGCCAGGAGGCAAAGCTCTTGGAGGCTTCCCCAGGCTTCACGATGAAGCTTTGATGGGCAATCCCCACCTCCTCCAGGCTGGCGGTGAGCGTGGCCAGATGCAACGCGGCGACATGCTCGTCCGTCACGATGAAACAGCGCGGCTGCGCCAGCAGCGGCGCCATCAGCGCCCCGGCCCGGGCCAAAAGCCCCGCCCCGATCAACACGTCGTAGCTGGAGTGGGAAAGCTTCACCTCCACCCGGCGCGGGGCCTGGTAGTTTTCGATGGCGCGGGCGACATTGGTGGTGGTCACGTGCGGGGGGTCCTCTGATCCATCAACGATAATATCCGCCAACGCATAAAACGGGCCGCGCGTGGCGGAAAGCTTTTCCAGGATCCCGGCCGGATCGCCGGCATTCAGCAATGGCCTGTGGGTCCGCCCGGCGGTGCGCTGGACCAGCACGGGAATGGGGCAGCGCAACCAGACGGAGGTCGCGCGCTCACGGATGGCGGCACGGGTTTCCGGATCCATGAACGCGCCGCCGCCCGTGGCCAGCACGATACGGCCATTGCCGAGCAGGCGCTGGATCACCCTTTTCTCCCCGGCGCGGAAGGCCGCCTCGCCATGGGTCTTGAAAATCTCCCCGACGGTCATGCCCGCGGCACGCTCGATCTCTTCATCGGCATCGTGGAAAGGCAGGCCCAGCACCGCCGCCAGACGCTTGCCGATGGCGGTCTTGCCCGCGCCCATCAGGCCGACCAGTACGATACTGCGCTGCGAGGCCGGGGCGATTTGACTATTGAGTGACATCGGCGCGGACGCTTATCACATAGTGCGCGATGGCGTTAGAGCCTGAATCGCCCGCTCAATATGGTTTTGAAATGACGTTGGAACCCGACAGCCGCGTGGAGGCCTTTTTGGAAATGCTCGCCGCGGAGCGCGGCGCGGCCGCCAACACGCTGGCCGCCTATCTGGCGGACCTCGACGATTTCTCAAGCTTTCTGGGCCGGGGCAAGGCTCCATCGCGCGCCAGCGCGGCGGACATCGCGCATTATCTGCAAGGCCTCGCCGCCTGCGGCATGGCGGCCAGAACCCAGGCGCGCCGGCTGTCCGCCTTGAAGCAGTTCTTCCTCTTCCTGCTGCGCGAGGGCGCGCGGGAGGATAACCCCGCCGCCGAGATCGGCGCGCCGAAGCAGCCCAAATCCCTGCCAAAATATTTAAGCGAAAGCGAGGTGAACGCCCTGCTGGAAGCCGCGCGCGGCATGGAGGGGACAGCGGGAGCGAAAGCGCGGGCGGGGCTGGAAATTCTTTATTCCACCGGTCTGCGCGTCACGGAGATGCTCTCCTTGCGCGCCAACGCGCTGAGCACGGACGCGGCGATGCTGCTCATCAAGGGCAAGGGCGGCAAGGAACGGATGATCCCCCTCTCGGAGACCGCCCGCCAAGCCGCCAGCGCCTTGCGCGCCGCCGCCCCCGCCAAGGCGCGTTACCTGTTCGCCGGGCGCGACATCTCCCAGCCAATGACCCGCCAGGGTTTCGCCCTGCTCCTGA
This sequence comes from Acidocella sp., assembly GCF_050253495.1. Lineage (NCBI taxonomy): Bacteria > Pseudomonadati > Pseudomonadota > Alphaproteobacteria > Acetobacterales > Acidocellaceae > Acidocella > Acidocella sp. Next base: position 10,163 of record NZ_JBFWIX010000009.1, on the reverse strand, counting down.
AACAGGTGGCCATCGCGGCGGGGCTGAACCCGGCACGGCTTTCCCCGCATGTGCTGCGCCATTCCTTCGCCTCGCATCTGCTGGCGCATGGGGCGGATCTGCGGGCCTTGCAAAAGCTGCTCGGCCATGCCGACATCTCCACCACCGAGATCTATACCCATGTGCTGGCGGAACGGCTGCAAAAGCTGGTGCAGGCGCATCACCCCCTGGCGGCGGCCAGACCGTGAGCGCCTGACGTCAATTGATTTTAGCGGGCAGGCGGCCGAATAATTCCAGCCGCAACCGCGTCAGCAGCGTGCCGCGCTGGCTGGTTTCATGGGCGCGGATATAAGCGCGCATCGGCCCTGGCATTTTACGCGGCGTTGGAACCGGCGCCCTCAACCCTTGTCCCGCTCCCGCGCAAACCGCGCCGAAACAGCCATGCAAGACCGCCACCAGCCCATATCGCAGCAGCCACGGCGCCAAAACCAGCCCGCCTTGCCGCCATTTTCGCGCGATGATCAGCCGGTTGCGGATGAAATGCGTCATCCTGGCCCCGCGCCAGCAAACCCGCCCTTCCCGCGCTGGGTCATGGATCACCGCCAAGCGCCCCTCGTGATAAACCCGCCAGCCGCGGGCGATGGCGGCGAGGCAGAAATCATATTCCTCCCAGGCGAAGAAGAAGCTCTCATCGTAACCGCCGACGGACTCCCATGCCGCGCGGCGAATGGCATGCCCCGCGCCGACAAAACAGGTCGCGGCGAAACGCTCCCGGTAACGCGGCAGCAGCGCCTTGGGGTAGCCCCAGCTCGTCAGGTCGGGCCCCTGGCCGTCCGCCGCCAAAATGCAAAAGCCGATGGCCCCCAGCTCGGGCGCGGCCATGAAGCGCTTCAGCGCCCCCGCCGCCACATGTTCGTCGGCGAAACGCGCGTCATTGTCCAACCCGATCACGATCCGCCCATGGCCCAGCCGCGCCAAGGCATTGCGCCCCGCCGCGACCCCCCGGTTGCTCTCCCCCGCATAGAGCGCGAAACCCGGCAGCCGGCCGAAACATGCCGCCAGCTCATGCAGCATCTCGGGGCTGGAGCCCTGATCGAGCACCGAGACATGAAACACCCCGCCTGTCTGCGCCAGGGCGGAGGCAATGGCGGCCTTGGTTTCCTCCAACCGCCCGAGGCACAGAATATTGATGTCGCCATCATAGGCGCCGGGCGGCGGCGCGGTCCCGGCCAGCCGCCTTGGCGCCTCAGCAGGCATTGGCCTGGCCGTATATCACCGGCAGCGTGCGCAGCAGGATCGACAGATCCAGCGCCACCGACCAGTTCTGGATATATTCGAGATCGCTGGCCAGCCTGCCTTCCAGCGCGCGCAAATGCGGTGTCTCGCCTCTCTGGCCGCGGATCTGCGCCAAGCCGGTCATGCCCGGCCGCATATCGTGACGCCGCCGGTAGAGCGCCAGCGCGCTCTCAAACCGCACCCCCTCGACCATGGTCTCCGGCGCATGCGGGCGCGGCCCGACCAGGGACATCTCGCCGCGCAGCACATTGACGAGTTGGGGCAGCTCGTCCAGCGAGGTCCGGCGCAGGAACCGGCCGACCGGGGTCACACGCGCATCTCCCCTGCAAGCCTGCCGGAAGGGCGCGCCCGGCTGATGGCGCATGGTGCGGAATTTCAGCAGGACAAACCCCCGCCCCCGCACCCCGGTGCGCGCCTGGCGGAAAATAACGGGCCCCGGACCGCTGCACCGCACCAAGAGGGCCAGCCCGGCCAAAAGCGGGGCCAGAAGCACCAGCAGAAGGAGGGAAACCACGATGTCGACCCCCCGTTTCGCGCACCGCCCGCAGGCATCGTCGATGCAGACATCGTCAATGTAAGGTTGTATAACTGGAGGCAAAACGTCTTTCATGTCCGGCCCGGCGCACAACTCAACCATCGGCAACCGCCCTTCAGGTTGCAAAAGTTAACATATTATTACTTTAAGTTGAGTTACCGGAAAACGAAACGTTTGGAAAGGAAATAATTGAACACAAGCCCCGCGGCCGACCCCGCCGCGATGCCGATGACGGGATGCTTCACCACCAGCGGGGAAAACGCCACCAGCAGGAAGAACGTGCCGCGATTCACCACGAAGCCGATGGCGTTGGCGGCGATGAATTTGGCCCATTGGACATGCGCGGCGGCATGCTCGACATGGCGGAAGGTCCAGAGCCGGTTGATGATCCAGTTGATCGTCGCGGCGACGATAAAGCTGCATGTCCCCGCGAGATAAAGACTTACGAAGGGCCGCAACAGATAGACCGTGCCGGTATCCCATACGAAACCCAGCGTGCCGACAATGCCGAAGCGGATGAAGGATTCGGAAAAGCCCAGCCGGGCGATGAGCCCCACCAGCCTGTCCAGCAGCTCCAGCGGGTTCATCGCGGCGCTTGCTCCGGGTTCAGCCGGCAAACGGGTCCTGCATCAGAATCGTGTCGTCGCGTTCCGGGCTGGTGGAGAGCAAGGTCACCGGCGCTTCCACCAGCTCCTCGATGCGCTTGACATATTTGATCGCGGCGGCGGGCAGCTCCGCCCAGGAGCGCGCGCCCTGGGTGCTGCCGGACCAGCCTTCCATCACCTCATAAACCGGCCGGGCGGCGGCCTGCTTGGCCATGGCGGCGGGCAGATGCCTGTAGGGCTGGCCGTCGATCATATAGCCGGTGCAGATCTTCAGCTCCTTGAAGCCGTCCAGCACGTCCAGCTTGGTAAGCGCTAGGCCCTGCACGCCCCCCACCTTCACCGCTTGACGCACCATCGCGGCGTCGAACCAGCCGCAGCGGCGCTTGCGCCCGGTCACGGTGCCGAATTCATGGCCGCGCTCGCCCAGACGCTGGCCGGTCTCGTCATGCAGCTCCGTCGGGAACGGGCCGGCACCGACGCGGGTGGTGTAGGCCTTGGCGATGCCCAGCACGCGCCCCGCCGCATCCGGCCCCATGCCGCTGCCCGAACCAGCCGTGCTGGCGACCGTGTTGGAGGAGGTGACGAACGGATAGGTGCCGTGATCCACATCCAGCATCACCGCCTGCGCGCCTTCGAACAGAATCTTCTCCCCCTTGGCCTTGGCCTCGGCCAGGCGCTCCCACACCGGCTCGGCGAAGGGCAGCAGCTTCGGCGCCAGGGCCAGCAGGTCCGCCAGCAAATCTTCCTTGTTGAAGGTCGGCGCGCCCAGCCCGGCCAGCAGCGTGTTATGGTGCAGCAGCAGCTCGTCCAGCTTGGCGGAAAGTGTTTCCGGCTCGGCCAGATCGCAGATGCGGATGGCACGGCGCGCCACCTTGTCCTCATAAGCCGGGCCGATGCCGCGCCCGGTGGTGCCGATTTTGCGCTCACCGCGCGCCGCCTCGCGGGCCGCGTCCAGCGCCGCGTGCAGCGGCAGAATCAAGGGCGCGTTCTCGGCGATGCGCAAGGTCTCCGGCGTGACCGTCAGCCCCTGGGCGGATACGCGCTCGATCTCGGCCAGCAGCGCGTTCGGGTCCACCACCACGCCATTGCCGATAATGCCGAGCTTGCCATTCACCACGCCGGAGGGCAGCAGCGAGAGCTTGTAGGTCTGGTTGCCCACCACCAGCGTATGGCCGGCATTATGCCCGCCCTGGAAGCGCACCACGATATCGGCGCGGCTGGCCAGCCAGTCCACAACCTTGCCCTTGCCCTCGTCGCCCCATTGGGCACCGATGATCGTCACGTTGGTCATTACAAAATCCTACTCAGGAGAGCTCGGTTATTACGTTCTCGAATAACAAATGGGAGCAGCCGAGACGGCGGGCTTCATCGCCCGGCGCCGCCTCCGGCGCAAGCCCCGGCACCGTGGCATATCCTTCGGCCCGGGCGCGCAAAGCCGCCGCCGGGCTGGTGCCGTGCGGCAGATAAAGCCGCGGGCGCAACGCAACCGGCGGGGCCAGGCGGATGATGCTGTCCGGATACAGGGTAATACCGGTGGCGGGCTCGGCATCGCCGCAGAGATAACGCCCGCCGCGCCCCAGCTCCATCTGCTGGCCGGCGGCGAAAATCGTCATGGAAATGCCGGTATGGTAACGATAGCCACGGAATTCCACCGGATCCACGGTCAGCGGCAGAGCGGGCAGCACCGCCCGCACGGCGGCCACCACCTCGGCCAGACGCATGGCCTGGGCGCGGCCCGCTTCCGGCAGGTCCGCCGCCAGCAAAGCGGGCACAGCGCGCGCGGCCGGGCCGCTGGCATCCAGCAAGGTCAGCAGCAGCGCCGTCTGGGCACCGCCAAGCTCGGCCACGGCGGCGGCGTCCTTACGGTCCAGCGCATGGGCCAGAGCGGGGTGCAGATGGGCAGGTACCTCGTCCAGCAGGCTCGGCACCAGACGGGGGATGGTGAGGTCGATGGACAGATCCTTCAGCCCCACCGCTTCCAAGGCGGCGATGGCGGTGAGGATGATCTCCGCGTCGGCGGCGGCGGTGTCATTGCCGATCAGCTCGATCCCGGCCTGGGAGAGCTGACGTTCCGGCTGCATCTGGGTGCCGCGCACCAGCAGCACGGGGCCGCAATAAGCCAGGCGCAGCGGGCGCGGGGCGGTGGCGAGGCGGCTGGTGGCGAGGCGGCCGATCTGTGGCGTGGTATCCGCGCGCAGCCCCATCATGCGCTGGCTTTCCGGGTCCATGAGGCGGAAGGTCTGCTCCGCCGTGGCGGCGCCGGAGCCCGCGAACAGCGAATCCTCGAATTCCAGCAAAGGCGGGGTAACGCGCTGATAGCCATGGGCGGCGAAGCAATCCATGATCGCTTCGGCGGAGCGAGCCTGGCGTTCAGCCTCCGGCGGCAGCACATCGGCGAGCCCGGCGGGCAGCAAGGCGGGATGGGTGGTCGGCGTCTCGTTCATCTTCAACCCGATAATTGGCGCGGCGCTATACCATCATGAGCCAGCAGGGCCAATTGCGGGAGGCACAAGGCTGGGTTAAGCAACAAATTAACAACCTTAACGGGTGTTAATAAATTGCTCTTCAACAGCAAGCTGTTCATTCTGGGCTTTCTGCCGCTGGCCTTGGGCGGGTTTCTGGCGCTGGGGCGCTGGCGCCAAGCCAGCCTGTGGTGGTTGCTGGGGTGCAGCCTGTTTTTTTATGGCTGGTGGAAGCCGGAGATGCTGGCGTTGCTGCTGGCGTCCATCGGGGTGAATTACGCGCTGGCGGGACGGCCGGCATGGCTGGTGGCGGGGCTGGCCTTCGATCTTGGGCTGCTGGGCTGGTTTAAATATGCCGGCATGTTCGGAGTTTCGGGCGTGATTCTCCCGCTGGGGATTTCGTTTTTCACCTTCCAGCAGATCATGTTTCTGGTGGACAGCCATAAAGGCGCCGTGAAGCGGCCGCCATTTCTGGATTATGCCTGTTTCGTCGCGTTTTTTCCGCATCTCATCGCGGGGCCGATCGTGCGCCCGGGGCATATATTGCCGCAACTGGCAATGCTGGCGCCACGGCGGGATGTGCGGGCCAGGCTGGTGGAGGGGAGCGAGATTTTTCTGCTCGGACTGGCGAAAAAGATCGTGCTGGCGGATGGGCTGGCGCGGTTCGCCGACCCTGGTTTTGCCGCCGCCGGGCGGGGGGATGCGATCTCCCTGATCGAGGCCTGGGTGGCGCTGCTGGCTTATGGGTTGCAGATCTATTTCGATTTCTCCGGCTACTCGGACATGGCGATCGGGCTGGCGCGGATGTTCGGGATCAGCTTTCCGGTGAATTTCCGCTCGCCTTATCAGGCGCGCGACATCAGCGATTTCTGGCGGCGCTGGAACATCACGCTGAGCGGGTTTTTGCGGGATTATTTATATATTCCACTCGGTGGAAACCGGCATGGCGAGGGCAAGCGGATCCGGAATTTGATGATCACCATGCTGCTCGGCGGGTTGTGGCACGGAGCGGCATGGCGGTTTGTGCTGTGGGGCGGGCTGCATGGGCTGTTTCTGATCGTGCATGGGTGGAGCAAGAAAGTGGGGCTGAAGGTGCCGCGTGGAATAGCCTGGGGCCTCACGCTGCTGGCGGTGATGCTGGCCTGGGTGCCGTTCCGGGCGCGGAGTTTTGGGGCGGCGATGGAGATGTATCGCGGTTTGAGCGGGCTGAACGGGCTGGCCGTGCCCGCGATGTTGGCGAAGATCATTCCGTTTGGGCATGTGGTGCCGGTGCTGCCCTTTCTGGGCGATGCGCGGAGCATGAGCCTGCCGCAAGGCGTGCTGTTGCTGGCGCTGGGATGGAGCATCGCGCTGTGCCTGCCGGATTTGCAGAGCATGGGGCAAAAGCGGAGAAGCCTGGCGCTGGTTGCGAGTTTCGCCTTCAGCATGCAGGCTTTGTTTTTCGCGCCCGCCGCGATTCCGTTTTTGTATTTTCAGTTCTGATGCGCAGATTGCTGATTTGCGCCACGGCTTCGCTGGCGCTGTATCTGGTGCTGTTCGGGCTGGTGCTGGAGCGGCCATTATCGTTGCGGCCGCTCTGGTTGGAGATGATGCAGAAAGACGCGCGGCTGGCCTCCCTGCCCTCGCCAAAGCTTGTGATTCTCGCTGGTTCCAACGGGCCTTATTCGCATAGCTGCGCGGTGATGGGACCAATGCTGGGGATGGCTTGCGAGAATGCGGGCATCGCGGTGGGCATGGGGCTGGATGAGATTTTCATCCGCTACGCGCCAGCGCTGCATGCGGGCGATGTGGTCTATATGCCGATGGAGCTTGAACAATATGCGATGAGCCGGGCGCAATATCGGGCATTGGTGGATGGAGCTCTGATGCTGCGCCATGACCGGGCGATGCTGCGGCACCTGCCGCCGGGACGGGTGCTGGGGGCGTTGTTCTGCTGCACGCTGGCGGACGGGCTGGAAGCGATTGCGGAAATGCCGCTTGCGGCCCTTGGGGTTCGCAACGGGAAGACAATTCTGGCGGCGGAATACGATGTGGAGGGAGACCGGGTGGATAACGATCTGGCCAAGGCGGATAAAACACTGCTGGCCGGCCCGGCGCGGGTGGAGCCATCGGCGGAGGAGATCGAGGCGGGGTATGGCACGAAGCTGATCGCACGGTTCGTGGCGCGGGAACGGGCGAAAGGCGTGATCGTGATCGGCGGCTGGCCGACGGAGTTTAGCGGGGCGAAAATTTCAAGCGCCACACGGGCGGCGGTGAAGCGGGTTTACGGGCATTGGTTTTTGAACTTGCCGGGACAGAGCCTTTATCCACGCCGGGATTTTTTCAATAGCGAGGATCATTTGGCGAAACCATGCCAATTCGCTCATTCGATGGCGGTGGCGGACGGATTGGCAAAGATGCTGGGACGGGCGGTGAACGCGCCGGGGGCAGAGATGGTGGACGTGGCGAGGGCCTGTTCTTGAGAGATGACCGGCGGCAAGATGGTTGGCACGCCGCCGACAGCAGCGCGGCTTTGGGAACTTGCCCGGCATTCGACGAGGCCATCGGTCGCGTTCGAAGCAGCTTCTGTAACCCGGTGAGTTTGGCGAAGGCTTAGGATTCATGCGTTCCTTGAGCGCGTTTGGCGGAAACGCCCGATGAAGACGAGCGCCATGAAATCACATGACCACCTGACAAATATATGGATCTTCCGGGCAGCGCGGTAAATCGGCGGGTTTTGCCGGTATCTGGGTACTCAAAGGCGGTGAGGTGGGCTTCCGGCACCGACGCGCTAAATCCACTCCCCCAAGTGGTGGCGGACCCATTTGGCCTCCTCTGACGCGGTGCGTTGAAAATGCCGTTTAAAGTCCCGGCTGAACTGGGCTGGACTTGCATAACCGACAGAGGCTGCAACTTCAGCGATCGATTGACCCTGGCGTGCAATCATGAGCCGCGCCTCGTGGAGCCGCACGGCCTTCAGATATTGCATGGGGCTGCTGCCTGTCAGGGCCTTGAAATGCACATGGTAAGATGGAACGCTCATGCCCGCTTCGCTCGCCAGCGCGGTAACGGTAATGTTGGAGCCATAGCTGTTGCGCAACCGGATGATGCTCTGAATGATCCTGCCGGACGTGCCGAGCTGCCGCAAAGCCGAAATCATCGCTGCGCCCTGCGGACCGACGAGGACACGGTAATGCAACTCACGGAGAATGTCCGTTCCGAGAATGGCGGCTTCAAGCGGGTTGAGCAACGCACGCAGAAGACGTTGCAGGACATCCGCAATGTCAGATGTCATTCTGCTGGATGCTAGGCTGCGTACCTTGGCCCTTTCAGACCCGGATTGGCCCTCCGCCATGATCGCTAGGATCTCGGCGACCAGCGCCATGTCGAATTCAACATAGACCGCGATCAGGGGATTTTCTGGGCTGGCCTCGGATTGCATCCGAAAGGGGACGGGGACCGAGACGGCCAGATAGTGCTCTTCATCATATCGATAGACCTTGCCATCCAGAATCCCCTGCTTGCGGCCACGCAAAACGAAAACCGCCCCCGGCTTGTAGAGCACGGGCACGTCCCGAAGCACCGCCTCGCTTCTCAGAATGCGAACGCTTTGAAGCCTCGTCGGATTATAGCCCTGACTTGGGGCGAGAGATGCAGCCAAGTGCGCCAGCACTGGGCGCGCGAACCTGCCTTCGGTAGAAATCATAGGAATTGGCAACATTCTTATAGATACGGCAATGGTTTCGGATTTTAGGGGTATTATTAACCAAGGCAGAGATGCAAACAAGAAAGCGCCCGCATGCCCCCAAGGACATTTTTCATCACCGGTGCCAATTCCGGATTCGGCCTTGCAATTGCGGCGGCGGCGAGCCGTCAGGGCTCCAAGGTTGTCGGCACAGTCCGCTCGGAACAGGCCGAAATGGTTCTGGCGAGCCGCCTGCCGGAAGTGCAATCCGTTCTGTGCGATGTAACGGAATTCGATCGGATCGACGACATCGTCCAACAAGTCGAGGCCGAACACGGCCCCGTCGACGTGCTGATCAACAACGCAGGCTATGGCCATGAGGGGGTTCTGGAAGAGTCGCCCCTGGAGGAGATGCGGCGTCAGTTCGATGTGAACGTCTTCGGCGCCGTCGCGGTTGCCAAGGCGTTCCTGCCACGATTCCGTGAAAGGCGCAGCGGGTTCATCGTGAATGTGACCTCCATGGGAGGTATGATCACCATGCCGGGCATCGCCTATTATTGCGGGAGCAAGTTCGCGCTCCAGGGAATTTCGGAAGTGATGCGCGCGGAGATGGCGCCCTTTGGCGTGCATGTGACAGCGCTTTGTCCGGGCTCTTTCCGAACGGACTGGGCTGGCCGCTCAATGGTCCGAACCGAACGCTCAATCCCGGACTATGATGCCCTGTTCGACCCGATCCGCGAGGCGCGACAAGCCAAGAGCGGCAAACAACTCGGCGATCCCGAAAAGCTTGCGGCCGCGCTCCTGAAGCTGATCGAATCCGACGATCCGCCGCCGCAACTCCTGCTCGGCAGCGATGCCCTCAACCTCGTTTCGCGAAGGATCGAGACATTGAAGCAGGAAATCGAGACTTGGAAAGCAATCAGTCAGTCAACCGACGGCTGACCATTTCGGCAGTGTCCGTGCGGCAGTCGAGGGAAACCGGAGGTGATCGGCGGCACATAGGCTATTGCCGGCGGCAATTGGTGGAGGGTGGCGGAAGCGGTGTCTGGCGAATAAAAATATAACACACTAAAAATTAACAAAAATATTTTCAAATTTTGAATTGATAGCCTTTTAATGGTAATAATATACTTGGCTAAGCGACTGACTTTTACTTGATTTTTCAGCCGTTACTTCCCCAAGCTTTACGCAAAACTTCTTTCCCAGCATCAGTCAAATAGCCGCCAGTGCGCCCTGGTCCGGGCATTAATTCGACCAATCCGTATTCAGAAAGTGCAAGAATGGCTCTTTCTCCAGCTTCTAATGCCCGGCTATCCAAGCACTCTCTGCCTTCGACGTCTTTTTCACTCAGCCACTGGTGCGCCAGAAAGACTAACGCCTCTATCAATCGGTCTTCGCGTGTGTCCATCGGCGTTCTCCCATGCTCCAATAGTCAGAAACGCACCCACTTAGCCAAGTATATTATTACCCTTTTAATACCCTGACTCAAAACGTGGTGGACCGCAGGGCGGCTCGAGATAGAACAGTGTCCCCGGAAAATTCTACAAGGGCACAGGACAAAAGGGCACAGGAAAATACCAACTTGTTCAGTGATTCCTTAGGACGGGTTGAGAGGCAGAGCC